>JADFTG010000166.1 GCA_022560365.1 Chloroflexota bacterium
CTGGGCCATGTCCGGGCGGCCGCCGCCGCCACCCTGCCGCTCGCCCACTCCCAGGGCAAGCGCTCCGGGGCGCTGATCCAGATCGCGGCGGCGCTACCCCAGGGAGTGACCTCCGACGGCGAGCTGGCGGATGTCTTCTTCGACCAGCTGGTTGATCCGGCCGCGGCGCTGGCCGCAGTCAAGAAGACGATGCGGCCCGGAGTGGAAACCGTGAGCGTCGAGGAGGCCGGCGTTGGCGGCCCTTCGCTTCAGGCACTGCTGCGCTGGGCCGAGTACGACGTGCGTGTGCCCTCGAATGGTCTGTCGGCCGAAGATCTTGGTCGGCGGATCACGGCCCTGCTGGACGCCAGCTCGATACCCGCGGAGCACCAGCGCGAGAAGAAGGTGCGGAAGTATGACCTGCGGCCGCTGGTACTCGACATCCGGTTGGAAGGCGTTGAGGACGGCGCGTTCCGGCTGGCGATGCGGTTGCGCGCTGAACAGGAGATGACGGCCCGCGCGGATCAGACGGTGCTCGCGCTGGAGCTGCCCGAGCCACTGAGCGTGCACCGCCGCTGCCTTCATCTCGACGACGTTCCGGCCGTCCTGCGCGCTTTTCGCGCCGGCGGCGAGCGCGGCGGCTGATGCACCTCTTCCTCGTGCGCCACGGCGAGACGGACCACAACCGTCAGAACCTCGCGCTGGGCCAGGAGGACGTGCCCTTGAATGAGATCGGACTGCGCCAGGCCGAAGCGCTGGGCCGTGTAATGTCAGGAGAGCGGCTCACGGTGGTTTACGCCAGCCCCCTCGTGCGGGCCAGCCGCACGGCCGAGGCGATCGCCAAGCCGCACGGCCTGGAAGTTGTGATCGAAGACGGACTGATTGAGATGGACGTCGGCGAGATGGACGGCATGCCGCTTGCGGACGTGCGCGAGAAGTTCCCCGGCTTTATTGAGCGCTGGCTCGGCCCGGAAGGCTCGAACGAACGGATGCCCGGCGGCGAACGGCTGGTTGACGTCCGCGAACGGGCGGGTGCGGCGCTGTCGGTGATCGTCAAACGCCACGAGGGCGAACGCGTCTGCCTCGTGGCGCACAATTTCGTGATCCTGTCGCTGCTCACGCAACTCATGGGCCTGGAGCTGGCAGGGTTCCGCCGCCTGAGGCATTCCGTGGCGGCGATCACGCGTGTCGAATGGCGGCACGGTGCGCCGATGGTGGTTTCGCTTAACGACACCTGTCACCTCGCCGGGATAACCTGAGAGTTCCCGCCGCGTTTGTAAAGGTGTTGCCGAACCTGCGGTACGCTGCTACTCTACTCAGATAAGGACGAAAGTGCGTAAACGTTTACTCCATTTCTCCGGCACGCGGCTCATCCTTCTCGCGGCTTCCTGTATGGTCGTCTACTTTCTCGCCTCCGGTGCCGCGAACCTCGTTCGCTCTTACCAGCTCACTCAGGAAGAGAGCCACCTCCAGTCCCAAATCGACGACCTGGAGTCGCGCTACGAACGGCTCGTCGCTCTGGAGGCGTACCTCGAATCTGACGAGTATGTCGAGGCGATCGCCCGCGAGCAGCTCGGCCTGGTGAAGCCGGGCGAGACTGCCTTCATCGCTATCCCCACCCAGCCGTCACCGGCGCCCGAACCGGGTTCCGCGACTAACCTGTGGTGGGAAGTTCTGATACGCTAGCCCGGCCCGCCCGCGATACACTCTCAGCCGGAGGGACCGCACTTCAGCATGCCGCTCAAGCTCTCATCTTCGCCGTTCACGCGCCGCATCGATAAGCGCGTTGCCGAGTACATCGGACGCCGCGATTGCCTGGAGCCCGGCGAGACGATCGTCGTCGCGGTGTCCGGCGGCCCGGACTCGACGGCGCTCCTGCTGATCCTGTCCCGAATCGCCGGGGAGCTTCGGCTCAAGATCAGGGCCGGCCACTTCGATCACCAGCTCCGGGGCCGCTCCGAGGCCGACGGCGACCGGCGCTTCGTCGCCTCTCTCTGCAGGGCGCTCCGGGTGCGGCTGGCGACCGGTCAAGGGAACGCGGCCACGCGCGCCAAGCGTCAGAAGGAGTCGCTCGAGGACGCCGCGCGGAAGATCCGCTATCGCTTCCTCGGGGATGAGGCGCGAGCGGCGGAAGCGACCGCAGTCGTCACCGGCCACACGCTGGACGACCGCGCCGAGACGGTGCTTCTGCACGTCCTCCGCGGCAGCGGTCTCTCGGGCCTGGCGGCGATGGCGCCACGCTCGCCCTGGCCGTTCGGCAGCGGGCCGGTGATCGCCCGTCCGATCGTCGATCTGTGCCATGAGGAGACGGTGCGCTACTGTCGCGAGTCCGGCGTCGAGGCGAGGCTGGATCCGACGAACGACCTCCCGATCGCGATGCGCAATCGCGTCCGCAACGAGCTGATGCCGTTGCTACGAGAGTTCAACCCGCGGGTGGCCGAAGCACTGGCCCGGCTCGCGGACTCCGCGGTTACCGACGAAGACTTCATCGAGCGAGTGGCGAAGCGCGATTGGTCGGCGCTGGCCTCGGCGACGCGGGAGCGGGTGGTCTTCCCACGTGAGGCGTTCGCCGGCTTCCATCCGGCGATCCAGGCGCGGCTGCTGATGCGGGCGGCTGAACGCGTTGGTGGCGACGCCTCACCGGCCGCCAGTCACCTGTCGAACATCGTCGCGGCGCTGGACAAGCAGACGTCGCGCGTCTCGCTGCCCGGCGGGCTCGTCTGCTCCATCGGGCGGCAGCGGATCACGATCTCGCGCGTCGGCGAGAAGGCGCGGGAGCGGCCGCCAGAGGCGAAGCTGACAGTGCCCGGGAAGACGCCCTGGGGGGCCTGGACGTTGACGGCCAGGGAGGCGAAAGGGGCGTTGCCGAAGCGGATCGACAAGCTTGAAGCGTACATCGCGGCGGCGGCGGTCCGCGGCCAGCTGCGGGTGCGCTCACGGCGGCCGGGCGACCGGTTGCGGCCGCTGGGGATGCGCGGAGAGAAGAAAGTGCAGGACATTCTCGTCGACGCCAAAGTACCGGTCGAAGAGCGGGACGAGGTGCCGATCGTCTGCGACGACGAGGGTGTGCTCTGGGTCGTCGGGCAGCGCCTGGCGGAGCGAGCAGCCGTGCGCGGAAAAGGCACGATGGTGCACGTTAGTGCGAGACGAGCGCGTCGCGCGGGAAGGCGTTGACCGCCGTCGCACGGGTGTGCTATAAGTTATAAGGATTCGGAAGAAGGTTCTTTAAGAAGCTGGCGCTTGGACGGCGCGAAGCGGGCCGCGATGGCCCCCACAGACCAGAGTAGAGCAGGCGATTGACAGTCTGCTAACGCCGTCCTAAACTCATTCGTTGGCAGACAGGAATAAGCAAGCTGATGACCCAAAGCGGCCCAGGTCGCTTTGGGTTCCCGGGTTGCTGTGTCTTCCGAAAGGTAGAGGGAACTCTGCCGGGCACCTTAACATCTGAATAGTGGATGGAAGTGCGAGGCTTCCGAAATACATTCAAGCCAAAATTGGATCTGAATGGAAATTTTTTCATGAGGGTTTGATCCTGGCTCAGGACGAACGCTGGCGGCGCGCCTTACGCATGCAAGTCGAACGGACCTTCGGGTTAGTGGCGGACGGCTGAGTAACGCGTAGGTAACCTACCCAGTGGTGGGGAATAACTCGCCGAAAGGCGGGCTAATACCGCATAAGTTCCCGGTCTGAAATGGCCGGGAGGAAAGCATTTATGCGCCACTGGAGGGACCTGCGTCCTATCAGGTAGTTGGTGGGGTAATGGCCCACCAAGCCGATGACGGGTAGCTGGTCTGAGAGGACGATCAGCCAGAGGGGGACTGAGACACGGCCCCCACTCCTACGGGAGGCAGCAGCAGGGAATTTTGGGCAATGGGCGAAAGCCTGACCCAGCGACGTCGCGTGGGGGAAGAAGGCCTTAGGGCTGTAAACCCCTTTTCCAAGGGAAGAGAAAGGACGGTACCTTGGGAATAAGCTCCGGCTAACTACGTGCCAGCAGCCGCGGTAATACGTAGGGAGCGAGCGTTACCCGGAATTACTGGGCGTAA
>JADFTG010000167.1 GCA_022560365.1 Chloroflexota bacterium
GGGGATCGCCCAGGAAATGCACCGCGCAGGCGCGAGCCTCGCCTTCACCTTCCAGCACGAACCGAAGGGCCGCCTCGAGCGGAACGTCCGCAAGCTGCTGAGCGAGCTCGGCAACCCAGAGGACTTTCCGTTGACCGCTTGCGACGTGGTGAGCGACGATGATATCGAGAACGCATTCCGCATTTCAGCAGAGACGCTCGGCGGGCTGGACACGCTAGTGCACGCGATCGCCTACGCTGACCGCGAAGACTTGAACCGCCCGTTCTCAGAGATATCCCGCAGCGGCTACAAGATGGCGATGGAGATCAGCGCTTACTCGCTTAACGCCGTCGCGCGCGTCGCCGCGCCGCTGATGGAACACGCCGGCGGAGGCAGCATTATGACGCTCACCTACAACGCCTCCGAGAAAGCCATCCCAGGCTACAGCGCGATGGCGCCGGCGAAGGCTGCGCTGGAGGCCGGTGTGCGGTACCTGGCAGCCGAACTCGGCCCGCGCAAGATCCGCGTCAACGCGATCTCCGCAGGGCCTGTGCGCACCCTCTCGGCCAGCGCCGTCAAAGGGATCACGTTGCTGCGGCGCTGGACGGAGGTCGCGTCGCCGCTGCGAGGCAACGTCACGCTGGAGGACATCGGTAACACGGCGGTGTTCCTCGCCAGCGACATGTCGCGAATGGTCACCGGCAACACGATCTTCGTGGACAGCGGCACGTCCATCCTGGGTTCGCAGATCGCCGCGATTCCGGCGCCTGAAGACGCCGGTTAGACGTCTTCGTCAGGTTCTTCTTCGTCGTCCGCCGGGCTCAGGAAGTCCTCGCGGTGGAGGATGTCTTCACCCTCCTTGCGCCGCTCCCGCCCGAGGTCGCGCAGCATGTCGATGACGTCCGCCAGCCCTTCTAGCTCTTCGGCCAGCTCCGGTCTCGCCTCAATGTGCTCCTTCAGCGACCGCCGGCCGGTGAGCAGGTCGTCGAGATCCGGCGCCCGTGGTTCGGGCTCCGGATCCGTCGCGGGCGTCGGGCGGGCCGGGCGAGCTCTCGGAGCGCCCTCACCCGCTGGCGGCATCGTGCGGATCGTCTGAAGCGCGGTCTTGAGCCAGCGCTGCGTCGCCCGCGATGAGCCGGCTAGACGCCGCAGCACCTGTGGGTCTATGTTTTGAGTCTTGTCGTCGTCCAAGCTTCCCCCCGATAGCATTCGGGCGCTATTCTACGCCCTCTCGTTACGTAAACAAACCGGGAGCGCCAGACGTTTCGCCGTCGGCAACGAATCGGTTACTTGCCGATGCGCAAGAGCGACATGAAGGCTTCCTGCGGGATCTCCACGCTACCCACGCGCTTCATCCGCTTCTTGCCTGCCTTCTGCTTTTCGAGCAGCTTGCGCTTGCGCGTCACGTCACCGCCATAGCACTTCGCCAGAACGTTCTTGCGCAGCGCCTTCACGCTCTCGCGGGCGATCACGCGGCCACCAATCGCCGCCTGGATCGGCACGTCGAACATCTGGCGCGGGATCAGCGATCGCAGCCGCTCAACAAGCGACCGCCCAACCTTCTGCGCCCGCTCCGAGTGGACTAGAACGCTCAGCGCGTCGACGGGAACGGCGTTGACGAGAATGTCGACCTTCACCAGCTTGTCCGGCCGATACTCAGCGAACGAGTAGTCAAGGCTGGCATAGCCCTGAGTCTTCGACTTCAACTGGTCGTAGAAGTCGACCAGCATCTCGGACAGCGGGATCTGGTACTCGAGCAGCACGCGACGCTCGCCCGCCTTCAGGTGCGGGTCGTGCTCGAGATAGTCCATCTTCACGAACGACCCGCGGCGTCCCGTCACGAGGTCCATGATCGCCCCGATGTAGCGGTCTGGCGCAACGATCGAGAGGTTCATCCACGGCTCGCGAATATCGTCGATCTTACTCGGGTCCGGCATATCCGCCGGCGAGTCTACCTCGAGGACGGCCCCATCTGTCAGGTGCACCTCGTACTCCACGGACGGCGCCGTCGCCAGGATGTCAAGATCGTATTCGCGTTCCAGCCGCTCCTGCACAATGTCCATGTGCAGGAGGCCCAGGAACCCGGCACGAAATCCGGGCCCCAGCGCGACCGAGGTCTCCGGCTCATAGTGCAGAGCAGCGTCGTTCAGCTGCAGCTTCTCCAGCGCGTCCCGCAGCTCTTCGTAGTCCTCTGAGTTTGACGGGTAAAGGCCGGCAAAGACCATTGACTTCGCGGGCTGATAGCCCGGCAAAGCGACTGACGTCGGCACGTCATCGTCCGTGACGGTGTCGCCGACGCGACTGTCACGCACCGTCTTCAGCCCGGTCGCGATGTAGCCGACCTCGCCCGTCTCAAGCCCGTCGGTCGGGCTGAACGCAGGCCGGAAGGCGCCGGTCTCCAACGGCTCGATCGTGCGCTTCGTGGCCAGCAGGCGCAGGCGGCCCTGTCCGCTGATCCGGCCGTCGAACACGCGCACGTAGGCGATCACGCCCTTGTAGGAGTCGTACTTCGAGTCGAAGATCAGGGCCCGCAGCGGCGCCTCCGGATCGCCGGACGGCGACGGCATGCGCTCGACGATCGCCTCCAGCAGCGCGTCGATGCCGGTGCCCTCCTTCGCCGAAACGAACAGCACCTCGTCCATCTTGAAGCCGATGACCTCGCAGACCTCGTGGGCGACACGCTCGGGCTCCGCAGACGCCAGGTCGATCTTGTTGACGACAGGGATGATCTGGAGATCGAGGTCGAGCGCCGTGTAGACGTTGGCCAGCGTCTGCGCCTCGATCCCCTGTGAGGCGTCGACGACGAGCAGCGCGCCTTCACAGGCCGCGAGCGCGCGCGAGACCTCATAGGCGAAGTCGACGTGGCCGGGGGTATCGATCAGGTTGAGCTCGTAGGCGTCGCCGTCTGCCGCCGTGTGGGCCATGCGCACGGCGGCCGCCTTGATGGTGATGCCGCGCTCGCGCTCCAGGTCCATCGTGTCGAGCACCTGCTCGGCCATCTCCCGCTCCGATATCGTGCCCGTGGTTTCGAGCAGGCGGTCGGCCAGCGTCGACTTACCGTGATCGATGTGCGCGATGATGCAGAAGTTGCGTATGTGAGACTGTTCCACGGAGTTCAGGTTACAGGTTCGGGGTTCGACGTTACAGGCGCGCGGTCACGCCCCCAGGTCACTCGGAAGATCAATCATACAGGCCGGGTTCGCCGACGCGGATGCAGGCGACCCAGTGCTCTTTGTCGGCGGTGCCGACGTTGCGCCACTCCGGAACTTCCTGGCGGCACTGGTCGATCGCCAGCGGACAGCGCGTGTGGAAGACGCAACCGTCCGGCGGGTGCAGCGGGCTGGGCACGTCGCCGGTGAGGATGATGCGCTCACGGGTGGCCTCCAGAGTCGGGTCGGGAATCGGCACGGCCGAGAGGAGCGCGCGCGTGTACGGGTGCAGCGGTTTCTCGTAGAGCTCGACGCGGCCTGTCAGCTCCATCATCTTGCCTAGGTACATCACCGCGACGCGGTCGCTGATGTGGCGTACGACCGAGAGGTCGTGGGCGATGAAGAGGTAGGTCAGCCCGAACTGCTCTTGGAGGTCCTCAAGCAGGTTGATGATCTGCGCCTGAATCGAGACGTCGAGCGCGCTGACGGGCTCGTCGAGTACGATAAACTCGGGATCAAGGGCGATGGCGCGTGCGATGCCGACGCGCTGGCACTGTCCCCCGGAAAGCTCGTGCGGATAGCGATCGGCGTGGGACGAGCGGAGCCCAACGCGCTCCAGTAACGCCTCAACGCGCATCCGGCGCTCGCGCCGCGTGCCAATGCGATGAATTTGAAACGGTTCCGCCACGGCCTGACCAATCTTCATGCGCGGGTTCAGGCTGCCGAGTGGATCCTGCAACACGATCCGCATTCGCCGGCGCATACGGTGAAGCTCCCCGGACGAAGCGCCGAATACGTCTTGGCCGCCAAACAAGACGCGTCCGCCGGCGGGATCAACCAGGCGGGAGGCTCCAATGCCAACGAAGCGGGCAACACACAAGTTTCGC
>JADFTG010000168.1 GCA_022560365.1 Chloroflexota bacterium
GGTGACGAGGGAAGGTCCCGGCGGGAACGGAGTCAACGTGCGTGGGAACCGCATCGGCACCGCCGGTGATGGAACCACCCCTCTGCCGAACTTCGAGAACGGCATCTACATGGCATTAGGAGCCTTCGGCAACACGATCGGTGGCGTCTCAGCGGCCAACCGGAACACGATCGCCTTCAACGGTAGCAATGGCATCGCTCTCGCGGTCAGCGCCGGCGTCAACAACTACCTCGACCCGAACATCACTCACTCAAACGTCGGCCTCGGCGCTGACCTCAAGGACGACGGCGTCACGCTGAACGACCAGGACGACCTGGACACCGGCCCGAACGACGTCCTGAACTTCCCGGTGGTCACCCGCGCCGAGGTCGTCAACGGGATCCTCGAGGTCGAAGGCACGCTGAACACTGTCCCGGCCCCCTTCCTCCCGATCTTCATCTTCGCCAACAGCGAGTGCGACCCGTCCGGCTACGGTGAGGGTGAGCGCTTCCTGGGCGAGGATGTCGCCGAGGGCATCGGCCCCGACTACACGTTCGAGGCGACCATCCATTTGCCCGTTTACGACGGCGAGTACATCACGACCTCCGCATCGAACCCGCAAAGTACTTCCGAGTTCTCGGAGTGCGTCGCGATCGTCGGCGCGCCTTCGCCGACGCCATCGCCTACACCATCGCCTACACCATCGCCTACACCTACACCTACACCTACGCCCTCGCCCACCCCGTCGCCCACGCCGTCGCCGACGCCGATCGGCACCCCGCGCACCTGGGGCGACCTGGACTGTGCGAACGGCGTCAACCCAATCGATTCGCTGAAGGCGCTGCGCACGGACGCCGGACTGGGGAACTTCCAGCCGATCGGCTGTCCGGTAATCGGCGAACTGGTGCAGGTCGATGGCGTCGCCCTGATCTGGGGCGACGCCGATTGCAGCCTGGCGCTCAACCCCGTGGACTCTC
The DNA here is from genome assembly GCA_022560365.1 of Chloroflexota bacterium. Taxonomy (GTDB): domain Bacteria; phylum Chloroflexota; class Dehalococcoidia; order SM23-28-2; family RBG-16-64-32; genus CF-162. The sequence continues at coordinate 957 of JADFTG010000168.1, forward strand.
TCAAAATCCTGCGACATGACGCCGGACTGCCCGTCGACCAGGCGGCTGGCTGCCCGGACATGGGCAGCCAGGTCTTCGTCGTCACCTAGCCCCGGCTTGACGCGTGGCTGCTATCGCCTACGATAGAGCGCGCTATGCCCGCGACAGGACGAGAATGGACCTTGAGCTAGCCGGCCGCGTCGCGATCGTTGGCGGCGCCTCACAGGGCATCGGCCGGGCGACGGCGCTGACGCTGGCGGCGGAGGGCTGCGACATCGTCATGGCCGCGCGCCGCGAGGATGTCCTCCGCGAGGCCGCCGCCGAGGCCGAGAAGACCGGCGCGCAGGTGCTGGCAGTGCCGGCCGACCTCACCAGCGCGCATGACGCCGAGCGCCTCGTCGCCGCGGCGGTCGAGCGCTTCGGGCGCATCGATGTCCTCGTCACGAGCATCCACTTTTCTCCTCGCGGAACCGCTGACGCCGACTGGCAGGAGTCTTTCGACGCGCTTTTCATGCCGGCGGCGCGGCTGACGCGGCTGGTAACGCCACACATGGCGAGCGGCGGCGCCATCGTCCACCTGTCGTCGATCTGGGGCAAGGAGTCGGGCGGCCGGCCCGGATACAACGCGATGAAGGCGGCGCTGATCAGCCACGCCAAGGCGATGGCACGCGAGCTGGCCGGCGCCGGCATCCGCGTCAACACGGTCGCGCCGGGCTCGGTCAGCGCGCCGGGAGGCACGTGGTGGAAGCGTCAGCAGGAGGAGCCGGAGGCGATGGAGCGCTTCGCGGCGGAGAACATACCGCTGGGGCGCTTCGGCACCGCAGAGGAGATCGCCAACGTTGTCGCCTTCCTCTGCTCGCCGAAGGCATCGTGGGTGACGGGCGCGACGGTCGTCGTCGACGGCGGCCAGAGCCACGCCAACGCGTGATGGCCGGCGACCGCGGCCTGCCCGACGGCCTGCGCATGCGCGGCTACGAGGCGACAGACCACGATCAGGTGTGGGCGCTGCACTGGGAGGGCGTCGTCGGCACGACGCGCGATTATCCGACGGTCGACCCGAAGTACGACGAGGACCTGACGCGCCTCGATGAAGTCTACCTGGGTGAGGGCTCCAACTTCTGGGTCGTCGAAGCGCCGGACGGCCTCGTGGGAATGGCCGCCATCAGCCGCGTCGACGCGGCGACCGGCCGCTTACGCCGCATGCGCGTGACCGAGGCCTGGCGGCGAAAGGGCGTGGCGAAGGCGCTCCTCGACGAGGCGATCGACTTCTGCCGCGCTTGCGGCTACGAGCGCCTGATCCTGGACACGACCGAGCACCAGACGGCCGCCCAGCGGATGTACGAAAGCGCCGGCTTCGTGAAGCTGGGCCAGCGTTCGCTCGGGCCGTTCACCATCTACGACTACGCGATGGAGCTGACCTGAGCGGCGCCTCAGAGGTCGGTGGAGGCGCCGATGATGCCGCCGATCAAGAACGTCACAGTCGCCGCGCCCGCGCCGATGGCGACCTGGCGCGCGCCACTGTAGAGTGCGCTGCGTCCCGTGAAGAGTGAGACGCCCGCGCCGACGGCGAAGAGCGCAACGGCGCTGAGACTTGCGCTGGCGACAACGTAACCCGTGCTCGCTTCGCCGAAGAGGAACGGGATCACCGGCACGAAGGCGCCGGCCGCGAACGCCAGGAAGGAACCGAACGCCGCGCCCCACGGCGCACCTAGCTGGGACGGGTCGAGGCCCAGCTCCTCCCGCACGAGTGTGTCGAGAGCGACTTCGGGGTCCTCCATCAGGCGCGCCGCCGTGATGTCCGCCTCCTCCTTACGCAGGCCCTTCGCCTGGTAAATCAGCGACAGCTCGCGCTCCTCTTCTTCCGGCGAGATCTCGAGCTCCTGCCGCTCCAGCTCGATCTGGCGTTCGAACAGCTCGCGCTGGGAGCGCATCGATACGTATTCGCCCGCGGCCATCGAGAATGCACCGGCGATGAGGCCCGCGACTCCGGCCAGCAACACGAGACTGCCTTCGGTCTGCGCTCCGGCGAAGCCCATCACGAGCGCTGTGTTTGAAACGAGGCCGTCGCTCGCCCCGAAGATGCTCGCCCGCAGCGTTCCGCTTCCAGCCGAGCGGTGCCAGCTCTCGCGAGTGAGGATGGTTTCTAAAGGCTCAGTCTCCGCGCCCCGCTCCAGCCGGGACATCGTGCGCCGGTGATCGCGCTCATCTGGCGCCATCGACTGGGCGGCCTGGTCCTGTCCCATGTAGGCGACGAACGCCCCCGCCTCCATTGAGCGCACGATCGGCAGCATGGAGCGCACGCCGAAGATGCGCGCGCCAACGCCGATCATCCGCGCCTTAATGCTGGGGCCGCGCTCCCCTGGCTCCACACCGGCTTCACGGAGCTTCTCGCGCCAGACGTCGGCGTGGTGCTCCTCGACCTCGGCCAGCTCCTCGAATATCTTGCGGCGCGCGGGGACCTTTTCGAGCTCCGCCAGCATGCGGTAGACGGCGATGCCGTCGATCTCGGTGGCGAAGTTCTCCCGGTATCGCTTGATCGCCTCTTCGGGGGTCTCGTCTTCTGGCGGCGTGGCTTCAGGGGACATCGTTCTGGGTGCACAGTGTAGCGCGGCGATCGTACGTGAGTACACGTCCGGTTGGGCGTCAGACGTGGCTGAGAGCGCCGCCCTCGACCCAGACGACCTGGCCTGTGAGGTAGGCGGAGGCGTCAGACGCCATGTAGATAGCGACGCCGGCGATCTCGTCCGGCCTGGCGAGGCGCCTGTACGGCAGGTAGCGTTCCAGCTTCGCGCGCGATTCGTCGTCGCCGGCCATCGCCATGCCTTCCGTCCAGCCGGCGCCGATCGCGTTGACGCGAATGCCGTCCCGGGCCCACTCCAGCGCCAGCGCCCGCGTCAGGTTGAGCACGCCGGCCTGCGCCGAGCAGTACGCGGCGCCATTAGCCAGTCCGCGCTCGCCGAGCACTGAGGCCACGTTGATGATGCTGCCGCCGGGATGATCGTGCGCCAGCATCCGCTGACCGGCGGTCCTGGCAGCGAGGAACGGCCCGCCCAGGTTCGCGTCGATGACG
>JADFTG010000169.1 GCA_022560365.1 Chloroflexota bacterium
GCTCTCCTCGAACACCTCTTCCGTACGGCGCAGGTTGGCGCGAGACATCCGTACGAACGTCAGGCCGCTCCCGGCCAGGAAAAGCAAGAACAGGGGAAGCGCAGTCGGCAACGGCAGCGCATCGAATACGGCTACTACGGAGCCCATTCAGAGAACCAATTCCGGCGCCTTGCGCCTTACCACGCGGTGCCTGGCGATCGGCCACGTGCTTCCAGAATTCCCGCTGGACAGCGATAGCAGGGACATTTCGCATTACACGACGCGCTCAAGTGGCGTTCCGTTACGAACGTTGCCCGTCGTGTATCCTTGATTACAGAATCCGGCCGCCCCGGATCCACACTGTCTTGCAGGACGCCCGCATCGGCGCATCACAGGGAGGACGCTTGCGAACCATCGCCGCCGCGATAGCCGGCTATCTCATCGGCACCATCCCCTCGGCCGATATCGCCGCCCGGCTCGCCTCGCGCCGCCACGGCCCCTCTGACCTGCGTGCCACCGGCACCGGCAACCCCGGGGCGCTCAACGCCGCCAAGACCCTCGGCTGGAAGTGGGGCGCACTCGTCCTCGCCGGCGACATGGGCAAAGGCGTGTTCGCCTCGATCGCTGGCCGCCGCATCGGCGGTGCCAACGGCGCTTACGCGGCGGGTGCCGCTTCCGTCCTTGGCCACTGCGCGCCCGTCTGGAGCGGCTTCCGCGGAGGAAAGGGCGTAGCCACCAGCGCCGGCACTTCCCTCGTCTGCTTCCCCGCTTACGCACCCGCTGATGTCGCCCTCGCCACCGCGCTCTCCTTCCTCTCACGTGGCCGCGCCGAACTCTCCGCCGGCATTACTTCCGCCGTCTTTGTGCTCGCCGCGACGTACTGGTGGGCTGCCAGGCGCAAGAACGCCTGGGGCCCGCAGCCGACGGCCGGCCTGCCCCTCTACGCCCTCGCCTCAAGCGCCCCCATCATCTACCGCCTACTCTCGGCGCCGCCGCCTATCGAGAGCGGCGACGGCGCGGACACAACTGCTGAGGCCATGCGCCTGCCCGTGGAGGCGAGCGCATGATCGGCTCTACTGCCATCGTCGTCGATTCCGGCTGCTACCTGCCGCGGGAGATCATCGACCGCCACCGTCTCATCGTCGTCCCCCTCAGCATCGAGATCGACGGCGAAGTCTACGCCGAGACCGAACTCGACCCCGACGACTTCTACCGCCGCCTGCCCACCGCCGGGTCGGTCACGACTTCGCAGCCGTCGCCGGCGCTCCTCACCCAGGCCTACGAACGCGCGGCTAGCGAGGGCGCGGAGCACATCCTCTCCATACACATCGGCTCCAACCTCTCCGGCACCGTCAACGCGGCCAACCTCGCCGCCGCCGGCTCGCCCGTCCCCGTGACCGTCGTCGACACCTCCACCGCGTCGATGGCGGTGGGCCTCTGCATCCTCGAAGCGATCGAGGCCCTCTCCAGCGGCGCCGCACCCGCCGAAGCTGCCCGCGCCGCCGGCGAAGCCGCGCAGCGCATCGGCAACACTTTCATCGTCCGCGCCCTCGACCTCCCCCGCCGCGGCGGCCGCCTCAAAGATGAATCGGCCGCCGGCGACGGCGTCCACGTCATGGTCGCCTCCGGTGATGGCATGCAGGTGGTCGGCTCCGCCGCCAGCGTAGAGGACGCCGTCGACATCATGGCCGCGCAGATCGAAGCGTTTGCCGCCGCCGCCTCCGGCACCCTCCGCGTCGGCGTCGGCCACGGCGCCGCACCCGGCATCGCCGCCGAACTGAAGGCACGGCTCGACGCCATGCAGGGCATCGGCGATATCATCGAGTACGTCGTCGGGCCGGCCGTCGGCGTCCACACTGGCCCCGGCAACGCCGGCGCCGTCTACATCTCCCGCTAACCGGCGCCAACCCCCTCGATTGGAGGCCCGTATGAAGCACGACTATGACCTCGCGATCATCGGCGGTGGCTCCGCCGGCATCGTCGCCGCCGAGGTTGCCAGCAATATGGGCGTCAAGGCCGCTCTCATCGAGGCCGAACGCATCGGTGGCGACTGCCTCTGGACGGGCTGCGTCCCCAGCAAGACGCTCCTCGCCAGCGCCCGCGTCGCCAACACCGTCCGCAACGCCGCCAGCTTCGGCATCAACGTCGACAGCCTCAGCGTCGACGCCACCGCCGTCTGGGCGCGCATCAGCCGCATCCGTGAGTCGATCGCCGCCACGGACGACAGCCCCGGGCGCTTCCGCGCCATGGGCGTCGACGTGATTGAAGGGCGTGCCCGCTTCACCGGCGGCCACCGCATCGAAGTCGCCGGCCGCACGATCACCGCGAAGTACGCCCTCGTCTGCACCGGCTCCCGTCCCGCTCCGCTAGACGTCCCCGGCCTCGACGCCAGCGCCTGCCTCACCAGCGAGGACATCTTCGACTCGTGGGAGTCGGTGTCGAGGATCGGCTTCGACCAGGCCGAACTGCATCCCTATGCCGGGCCGGGCCACTGGAACGATCCGGACATGTTGGTCGTGGGGATGTGGGGCAAGGGTCACGTCGGGAGAGGTGGTCTCACCGAGGCCGAGTACCGGTCACACTTCGCCCTGTGGTGTCTGCTGGCAGCACCGCTCATGATCGGGTGCGACGTGCGCAGAATGGACGACTTCACCCACTCGTTGCTGATCGACGGCGACCTGATCGCCATCAACCAGGACCCCCTGGGGCGCCAGGGCTACTGGATTGCGGCCGACGGCCACGGTTGGGGGGAGACCTGCGCCAAGCCGCTTGCCGACGGCAGCTGGGCGGTGGGGTTCTTCAACACCGGCGACTTGGATCAGCGCATCCTGTCCGTCGGCTGGGAGCACCTGGGTCTCGACTTCGATGCGCTCGCCGACGTGCACAACCTGACAACGGGTGAGAAGCACACAGGGGTGACGAGATCGTTCTCGACCCGAGTCGACTCGCACGATGTCCACGTAATCAGGGTGAGGCCCGCTGTGTGACGGATGCCGGTGTACTGCCCTCTGAAGCACGTCGTTGTGAGTTGAGTCTACTGAAAGCGGCGCCGCATCCACTCCAGCGTCGTTGTCCTTCCCCGGGTGGGGAGGTCGTGGACCCGGTAGCGGCGCCGGTCATACACCTTGCCGGTCTTGAACCCGCACATCTCGCAACGGACCACCCGGTGAGTGTCGGCCGCCTCCATCACCAGCTTCTCGATCAGGTCCACCACCACGGCGACGACTCGAATGCGACGCAGGTGCAGACGGAAGGTCATAGCATCCGGGATCATCAGAGCCCCTCTTTTGTTCGGCGATATCCCAATCACCGAGTATTGAGGGACTCTGAACGTCAGCCCGGCATCATCAGGCGCCAGCTCCTCACCTCACCGCGCGGTCTCTCGATTTAAGATATAGCGTAAGAGAGGTGAGGTAGCACCTTAGAACTGAAATCGGAGACAGGAATTCCTATGAAGAATACCGAATATGAGCTCTCCGCAGAAGATGTTGCACAATATCGTCAAGATGGACATATCGTATTGCGGGGTGTTGCGTCAGCCGCAGAGATAGCAAATTACAGGCAAGCTATCGTAGAAGCAGTCAAGAATTATAGTACCGAGTCGCGCCCCCTAAGAGAGCGCGACACATATGGCAAGGCCTTTCTTCAGGTACCGAATCTCTGGACTAAAGACAGCACGGTGCGTCAGTTCGTAATGACAAAACGCTTCGGCAAGATCGCCGCCGAGCTGATGGGCGTAGACGCAGTCCGCGTCTACCACGACCAAGCTCTCTTTAAGGAGGCCGGAGGAGGATACACGCCTTGGCATCAGGATAAATTCTATTGGCCCCTGGACACCGAGCACACACTTACCATCTGGATACCCATGGTTGGTGTTCCACAGGATATGGGTCCGCTACAGTTCATACCCAAGTCTCATAAAGAGGGGTATCTCGGAGATTTCCCCATTTCTGACGAATCGGAGCGATACTTCGAGGATCTCCTTAGAGAACGCGAGTTTGA
>JADFTG010000170.1 GCA_022560365.1 Chloroflexota bacterium
CCGCACCCGGCGCATCTATGATTGGCTTTGGGCGCGGAAGGACCGGGGATCGTATTGCCGGGTGGATCGAACGAACGAATGACGGGTGATGGTTCTTCCTACCGGAGAACCTCCGTGACCTGGCGGCGGCTGTTGAGTTTGGCGGCCGTCGGGATGGTGGCCACCTGTGGGCCGGGCGAGCTGCCGGCCCGGCCCTCGGCGACGGACGATGCCGCCGGCGCGGTATCCCGGTCCCCCGAGGTGGCGGTGGCGCGCCGGCACATGGTGGCGGCGGCCAATCCGCTGGCGGCCAAGGCGGGACTGGATATCCTGCGCCGGGGCGGCGGCGCCATCGACGCCGCGATCGCCATGCAGATGATGTTGACGCTGGTGGAGCCCCAGTCCTCGGGCCTAGGCGGCGGCGCCTTCATCGTCTATTTCGACGCCGCCAAGGGGGAGGTCTCGACCTACGAGGGCCGGGAGACGGCGCCCGCGTCGGCAACAGAGGACATGTTCCTCGGCCCCGACGGCAGGGTCAGGAAGCGCGCCAGCGTGCGTGCCGGGGGCCTCGCCGTCGGCGTTCCCGGCACCCTCAAGGCGCTCGAACTCGCCCATCGCAAGCACGGCAGACTGCCCTGGAAACGCCTGTTCGACGCCGCCATCGGGTTCGCCCGGAAGGGTTTCGCGGTCTCGCCCAGGCTCCACAATTCGATCCGCCGCGACCGTTACCTCAAGGGCTTCCCGGTGGCGCGGGCCTATTTCTTCGACGCCGATGGCCGGGCCAAGGCGGTTGGCGCCAACCTCGTCAACCGGGCGTTGGCCGCGACCCTTGACGCCATCGCCGAAAGCGGGGGCGAAGCCTTCTATGGCGGCGACATCGGGCGCGACATCGCCGCCACGGTCAACGACGCCAGGACCAACCCCGGCCTCATGACGGTGGCCGATATCCGGGCCTATGAGGCCAAGCGGCGCCCGCCGGTCTGCGCGCCTTACCGGGTGTGGCGCCTGTGCGGCATGGGCCCACCGAGCTCGGGAGGCGTCACCACCTTACAGATCCTGGCGCTGCTCGAGCGCTTCGACCTGGGATCGATGCGGCCGGGATCGGCCCAAGCCGTGCACCTGATTTCGGAGGCGAGCCGGCTCGCCTATGCCGACCGCGCGCGCTACCTCGCCGACGGCGACTTCGCCGATGTCCCGGTCCGGGGTCTGCTCGATCCGGCCTATATCGTCAAACGATCGGCCTTGATCTCGCGCGCCCGCGCCAGCAGCGCCACAGCGAGCACCAGCGCGACCGTAAAGAGGGCTGTGCCGATGGCCGTTCCCGCCGCGCGGGAAGGCCGCTCGATCGTTAAGCCTTGACCTTTGAGTAGCAGGGTGTGCACCAGTCAGCGTATTTGGCGTTCTTGCCCGTGATGATCTCGAAGTAAAGCTTGACGAGGTCGGCGGTCACAGCGCCCATCTTGCCGTTGCCGATCGTCCGCCGGTCCAGCTCGACGACGGGCGTCACGTGGGCGGCCGTTCCCGTCATGAAGCACTCGTCGGCTGTGTACAGTTCCGTGCGATCGATGTCCCGCTCGACGACCTCCAGCCCCAGCTCATCTCGCGCCAGAGTCATCACTGTGTCGCGCGTGATGCCGACGAGGATATCGGACGAGGGCGGCGGCGTGAAAATGCGGCCGTCCATGACGACGAAGATGTTCTCGCCGGAGCCTTCGGAGATGTGGCCGCGCTCATCCAGCATGATCGCCTCGTCGAAGCCGTTGAGCTGGGCCTCGGTCTTGGCAAGCGCGGAGTTCGCGTAGATGCCGGTGATCTTGGCCCGCGCCGGGATGCCCGTGTCGGCCACGCGCCGCCAGCTAGAGGTCTGGCAGCGGGCGCCCTTCTCGATGTCGAGGTACGGCCCGAACGGGGCGATAAAGATCAGGAAATCGTCCTCCACGTCGTGCAGCCGCACGCCCAGCACCTCGCCGCTCTTGTAGGCCAGCGGCCGCAGGTAGACGTCTTCCCTGTAGCCGGACATCTCCACCAGCTTCGTGACTAGCGAGACCAGCTCCTCCGTCTCGTACGGGAAGTCGATCTGCATGATCTTGCAGCTCTTGCGCAGCCGGTCGAAGTGCTCCTTTATGCGGAAGACGTAGACTTGCTCCTCGTCTTCGTTCCAGTTGCCACGGATCCCCTCGAATACGCCCGTACCGTAGTTGAACGCGTGCGTCATGATCCCGATCTTGGCCTCGGACAGAGGGACGATCTCTTTCTTGAAGTAGGCGTACGGCGTCGCCATATAAGGGAACCACCTTCCTAGCGGAGATAGGCCACATTATAAGGACGCACACGAATTCAGGGCAAATGCGGGCACGAATGCGTCTGGCTAGGCAGGAGGGCTCGAACGCTGGCGCACCGCGCGGTTCAGCACCTGCAGCATGAACAGACCCTTGCGGGTGTCGCTGGCGACTTTGGCCGGGTCGCAGTTCTTGACGCGGTACCGAAACAACCAGTAGTGCCACTCCGACAGCTCGGCGAGGGATAGCCATTCCGAGTGGCCGCCGGCGCTCGCCTTGAACGCGGCGAGCAGTTCCTCGCTTGGCTTGCCGTAGATGCGCTGGAACGCCTCGTCTTCTACGTGACCGTTGTTGTCCCAGATGCGACTGGCGGCGAGTTCTTTGCGCACCTCTTCTTGCACGGCGACCTGGAGCAGAGCCTCAACCCGCACGCCGTAGACGAAGTTGAGGTGTGGTTTGTACTTCGCGCCCAGCAGCGCCTCGAAATCGGCCGCGTTCGTCTGCAGGGGCAGCTGCTCGTGGAAGAGCAGCGCCTCCGCCTCGTCTTCGGGAATGAGGTCTGTCATCTCCTCACAGAGCCGCTCCGCCAGCAGGAGCCAGTCGAACGCTTCGCCGCCGACGAGGTAGTGAAAGTCGCGCTCGCCCTTCGTCTCGCTGCTGAGAGGCCAGTTGCGGACGGCGTGGAGAAGTGCGTGAAACCAGTGCTGATCACCGCTCTCGACCGAGTCCCGCATCTCGCCGATGAGACGCTGCGCCTCCACGCGGACGTCGTCGGTGGTATCGGTCTGTGGGCTCATGCGGTTCCTAAACGACGCCGGTCCCGCCGTGGCACTTCTTGTACTTCTTGCCGCTGCCGCAGGGGCAGGGCTCATTGCGGCCGATTTTCCTGTTGGCGGGCGCCGCCGCCGTTACCGTGGCTGTGCCGCCACCGCCGCCGCCAGCCGTGGCTGCGACCTGCGCCGTCGCCGCGGCGGACGCGGCATCGTCGGCCGGGCCGCTCTCGCTCACCCGTTTGGGCGGCTGCGGCCGCACAGCAGGCGTCGTCAGCGTGACGTGGTAGATCTGGCGAACGGTGTTCTTGCGGATGTGCTCCGTCAGCTGGTCGTACATGTCGTGGGCCTCGCGCTTGAACTCGACCAGCGGGTCGCGCTGGCCGTAGCCGCGCAGGCCGATCCCCTGCCGCAGTTCGTCGAGCGCTGTCAGGTGGTAGACCCAGAGCCGGTCGATCACCCGCAGGAAGAGCAGCCGCTCCAGCGTGCGCATGCGCTCCTCGCCCAGCTCCTCCTCCTTCTTTGCGTAGGCCTCACGCGCGCCTTCCAGCACCTCGTCCAGCGCCTCCTCGGCCGCCAGGTCTCGGATGTGGCGCGGCGTGAACCTGACAGGCAGCGGCATGATCGCCTTTAGCTCGCCGATGAGGCTCTCGGCGTCCCACATCTCGTGGTCGGCATCGGCCGCGAAGGCGTCGAAGACCAGTTCGATCTCCCGCTCAATCATCTCGGCGATACTGGCGCTGAGGTCCACTCCCTCGAGGATCTTGCGGCGCTCCGTGTAGATGAGGTCACGGTGTCGGTTCATCACGTCGTCGTACTGGACCACGTGCTTGCGGATATCGAAGTTGTGGCCCTCGACCTTCGTCTGCGCCTGCTCAATCGCCTTGGAGACCATCTTGCTCTCCAGCGGCGTGTCCTCGTCCATGCCCATCTTGCCCAGCAGGT
>JADFTG010000171.1 GCA_022560365.1 Chloroflexota bacterium
GCGCAGGCCCAGGCTGTAGTTTCCGCGGCCGTCGAAGGAGTTGGGCGAAATGCCCTGGAAGTCCCGGACACGCGGTAACGCAGCGTTGACCATGCGGTCGAAGAACTCCCACATGCGATCGTTGCGCAGCGTCACAGTGACGCCGATGGGCATGCCTTCGCGTAGCTTGAAGTTGGAGATCGACTTCTTGGCGCGCGTGATCACCGGCCGCTGACCGGAGATCGTGGCGATATCGCCGACGGCAGCGTCGAGCGACTTGACCTCGCTCACCGCCTCGCCGAGGCCGATGTTGAGGTTGATCTTGTGCAGAGTAGGCGCCTGCATGACGTTAGCGTAGCTGAACTCTTGCATGAGCACAGGCAGCACGTCGTTCTTGTAGATCGCCTTCATCCGGGGTTCTACTCTGGTGACCAACTTCGCCTCACTAATCGATGTTCTCGTTACAACTCTTGCAGAAGCGCGTCTTACCGCCGCTGGGCAGCGCTCGCAGGCCGATGCGCGTCGGCTTACCACAGGCCGCGCAGATGAGCGCAACGTTCGTCCAGGAGATCGGCGCCTCGCGCTCGATGATCCCTCCCGGCTTCTGCGGGCTGCTCGCCTTCTGGTGCCGCTTGACGATGTTGACGCCTCCGACGATGACTCTTCCTGGATCAGGCCGGCCGAACTTGTCCGTCTTCTTACCGGGCGGCATCACGCTCTGCACCTCGCCAGTGCGACCGCGATCCTTGCCCTTGATCACCATTACGGTGTCTGCCTTGCGTATCTTGTTCACGTCTATACTACTTCCGGAGCCAGCGATACGATCTTCATGAAGTTGCGCTCTCGCAGCTCCCTTGCCACGGGGCCGAAGATGCGCGTTCCCCGCGGGTTGAAGTCGTCTTCAAGGATAACGGCAGCGTTCTCGTCAAAGCGAATGTACGAGCCGTCGCCACGACGCCAGGGCTGTGCCGTGCGAACGACGACGGCCTTCACCACTTCGCCCTTCTTCACCGCGCTGCCGGGCGCCGCCAGCTTCACCGAAGCGACGACGACATCGCCGACCGCACCGTAGCGGCGCCCCGATCCGCCCATCACCTGGATGACGCGTATCTGCTTGGCGCCAGAGTTGTCGGCGACTCGGAGACGGGATTCCTTCTGGATCACTCCGCTTTCCCTTCGCCCGCTGGCTCTTCGGCCGCTTTCGACTCCTCAGCGACAGTCTCCTCCGGAGCAGCCTCCGCCTCTTCGGCCGCGGGCGCCTCGGGCTCGGCCGGCGCGTCTTCGGCTGTCTTCACTTCTTCGGGAATCTCGATCTCTTCAGTGGCCTCAGCTTCGGCCGGTTGAGCGGCTTCGTCCGGCGCCTCGGCTGCGAGCTGCTGGGCAGGAGCCTCATCGGCGGCTGCGGGCGCGGGCGCAACCGTTTCCGGCGCCTCTTCCTCTTTCGCCTCACCGATGATCTCGAGGTCGATTTCTTCCGGAGCGACCTCCGGCAGGTCGACCTGGCGCAGCACTTCGACCAGGCGCCAGCGCTTGGTCTTGGAGACCGGCACTGATTCGACGATGCGCACGCGATCACCCTTGTGGGCCTCGCCGTTCTCATCGTGCACGACGTAGTGGCGGTTGCGCCGGATCGTCTTCTTGTAGAGCCGATGGCGAATGGCCGAGGCGACAGAGACGACGACGGTCTTCTCCATGGAGTGGCTGACGACGGTGCCTTCGCGGGTCTTGCGGCCACCGTACTTTCCGGTTGCGTCCGTCATGATGCCTCTCCTTCTCTCGTCTTCGATAGCTCGCGCTGGCGTTGGAACGTCTTCAGCCGGGCGATCGTTCGCTTGATCGCCGGAATCTCCCGGTGGTTGGTCAGTTGCAGCGTCTCTTTCTGGAGGCGCAGTGAGAAGAGCCGGCGATAAGACTCGTCCAGCTCCTTCTGCAGGTCGCCGTCGGACATCTTGAGGATCTCCTCGACCTTGCCCCTGATCTTCTTCGCCACTGTTAGATTTCCATCCTTCCGATGAAGCGAGTCTTGATCGGCAGCTTCTGCGCCGCCAGCCTCATCGCCTCCCGCGCAACGTCTTCGGCGACGCCGGATATCTCGTAGATCATGCGGCCCGGCTTGACGACGGCGACCCAGGCTTCGACGGGCCCCTTACCGCTTCCCTGCCGCACTTCCAGCGGTTTCTTGGTCACTGGCTTGTCCGGGAAGACACGTATCCAGAGCTTGCCGCCGCGCTTCACGTAGCGCGTGATGGCACGACGGCCGGCCTCGATCTGACGGTTGGTCATCCAGCACGCGCCCAGCGCCTGCAGACCGAAATCGCCGAACGTGACCACGTTGCCGGTCTGGGCCATGCCCCGCCGGCGGCCGCGATGGGCCTTGCGGTACTTCGTTCGCTTAGGCTGAAGCATCGCTCTCCTCTGGCGTCACTTTCGGTTTTGGCTCTTCAGCCGCTGCGGGCTTCTCCTCAGCGGCCGGCTTTGCGGGCGCCTTTTCCTTTTCGGCGGCCGGCGCCGGCTCCTCTGCGGTGGCCTCCACGGTGGGCTCTCCAGCCTTAGCCTCGGCTGGGGCCGGTGCGCCACCTTCGGCGGCCTCCGCCTCTTCGGCGGCGGCAGCCTGGGCGGCGGCGCGCAGGCGCTCGCGTTTCTCGGCGATCTTGTCGCCCTTGTAGATCCAGACTTTGACGCCGATGCAACCCAGCGTCGTTCTCGCTTCTGAAGTTCCGTAGTCCACGTCGGCCTTGAGCGTGTGCAGAGGCACGCGGCCCTGGCGTTCAGTGTCGACGCGACCCATGTCCGAGCCACCCAGGCGGCCAGCGACGCGAATGCGCACGCCCTGCGCGCCGCGCTGCATGGCGCGCCCGGCCGCCTGCTTGATCGCCCGGCGGTGAGAGACGCGACGCTCGATCTGCTCGGCGACTGCGCGGGCGACGAGCGGCGCCTCGATCTCCGGCACGCGGATTTCGCTGATGTTGACGCGCAGCTTGCGGCCGGTCAGCTTCTCGAGGTTCGTGCGCAGTTCATCGACGCGCTGGCCGCCGCGCCCGATGACGATGCCAGGGCGTGCCGTGTTGATCGACACGGTGACCTGGTTGGCGTTGCGCTCGATCTCGACACGAGCGATCCCGGCGTCCGGCAGCATCTCCGTGATCTTCTTGCGGATACCCAGGTCCTCGTGGAGCAGCTCGGTGTAGTTCCTGTCCGCGTACCACTTGCTCTTCCAGTCGTAGATGTAACCCAGGCGGAAGCCGTTGGGGTGAACCTTCTGTCCCATTTAGTTCTCCTCTTCTTCTTCCACCACGATGGTTATGTTGGAGCTCCGGCGGCGCATGATGTCGCCGCGGCCGCGGGCGCGCGGCAGCACCCGGCGCACCTTGTCGGCGTCGCCGGCGAAGGCCTGGATCACGCGCAGACGGCGCGGGTCCATGTCGTAATTATTCTCGGCGTTGGCAGCGGCCGAGCGCACCGCCTTGGCGATCAACTCGGAGTGTGGCGAGGTCATGAATCGCAGAAGGGCCATCGCCTCGTCCACGCGCTTGCCGCGGACCTCGTTGAGGATGAGCCGCAGCTTCTTCGGCGAGGCGGGCGCGCGGCGGGAGTAGGAACGTACTGCGACCATCGCTAGATCTTCCTCACCTGCGTCGAGGCGGCAGTCTTGGCGGTGTGGCCGCGGAAGGTGCGCGTCGGTGCGAACTCGCCCAGCTTATGGCCGACCATGTTTTCAGTGATGAAGATGGGCACGTGGCGACGGCCGTCGTGAACGGCGATCGTCATACCGACCATCTCCGGAAGAATCGTCGAGCGGCGCGCCCAGGTGCGGATCACTTCCTTGCTCCCGCTTGCTTGCAGCGCGTGTACTTTGGCGGTCAGCTTGGGATCAGCGTAGGGGCCCTTTTTCGTCGATCGTGACATTAGACGTCGTACCTCCGCCTGACGATGTACTTGTTCGTGTATTTGCGGCGGCGCGTACGCGCGCCCAGAGTCGGCTTGCCCCAGGGC
>JADFTG010000172.1 GCA_022560365.1 Chloroflexota bacterium
CGGCGGCTTATTATCGAAGGCATCGCGATAGGGGATGCCGCCGTCCAGCAATTGCTGAGCGACCGCCGCGTAGAACCCTTCATCCCGCATGAACGGCTCGGCGAGGAACGGGATGAAGAGGACGACGGGGATCGCGCAGATGGCAGCGATCAGCGCGATACGGCCGAGGGAAAGCGATCCCTCCGCCGGGCGCGCGGGCGTGCCGAACGCGAGTCTGCGGGCTTCTCCGGCAACGCTCATAGGTGTCTCTTCATGCTCAAACGGAAGCAGGCGCCCTCTCCAGGCGCCGCCACTACGAGAGACGGATCGACGTAGCAGTCGTTACGATGTGGACGTGCCGAGCGTCTGGAATGTAGACGATGACTGAACTGCTGATCGCTGCCCTGGCCGGGCTCCTCCTCGGGCACCTGCTCGACCTGGCGTTCGTGCGCTTCTACACGAGCGAGGACCTGGCGACGCCACTGCACCATTGCCCGGCCTGCCGCTCGCCGTTCCGGGCGCGCTTCGCGTCCCCTCTGACCGGCTACGTCATGTCGCTGGGCCGCTGCCCGGACTGCCGCGCCGGCCTGCCGGTGAGGTCGGTGATCCTGCCGCTGGGGGGCGCGGCGCTCTTCACGACATCGGTCGCGGTGTTCGACAACTTCGGCCCGGGGATCGTGGGCGGCGTCTTCGCCACGGTGTTTCTAACGCTGACGCTTACCGACTTCGAGCGCCGGCTGCTCCCAAACCGCATCGTCTATCCATCGATCGTGCTGGCGATCGCCCTCTCGTGGGTGTGGCCGCACGTCTCCGTGCCGGAGGTGCTGGCTGGTGGGCTCGCGGGGCTGGCGCTGGGAGTTAGCCTGCTCATCGTCTCACTGCCGTTCGGCAAGGGCGCGTTCGGCATCGGGGACGTCAAGATGATCGCGCTGATCGGCTTCGTCGTCGGGCCGGCCTCGCTGCTCGTCGGCGTCTTCGTCGGCAGCGTTGTCGGTGGCCTGATCGCAGCGACGTTGATCGTCGCCCGGCTCAAGAGCCGGCGCGACTACATGCCGCACGGGCCTTACCTGGCGTTGGGCGCCGTGATCGCGCTGTTCTGGGGCCCGGAGCTCTGGGACATCTACACCGGCTAGCGCGGAAACAGGGGACAAGGGAAACGGAACAAGCGGCCGCGCCGTCTCCCATGTCTCCTGTCTCCTGTCTCCTGTCTCCTTCCTTGACACCCCGCGCCGCTCGGCGCAATCATGGCGCTTGCCATGACTCAGGACGCCCCCTCCCTCCCTGTCGTGATCGCTGACTACGATCCGCGCTGGCCAGCGATGTACGCTGAGGAAAGCGCGCGCATCCAGAATGTGATCGGCCGGTGGCTTCTGGGCATCGAGCACGTCGGCAGCACATCGGTGCCGGGACTCGCCGCCAAGCCGGTCGTCGATATCATGCCGGGGCTGCGCTCCCTCGACGAGGCGCCGCACGTCGTCAGCGCGATGGAGACGATTGGCTACGAGTACAGGCCGGACACCGAGGACGAGCTGCCCGAGCGACGCTATTTCGTCCGGCCGCCCGGATCGGCCAGTCGTCACAGGAGGCTCTTCCACGTCCACGCTGTGGAGGCGACAACCGAGTTCTGGCGCCGCCACCTCGCCTTCCGCGATTACCTGCGCGCGCACTCGGAGGTCGCGGGTCAGTACGCGGCGCTGAAGCGCCGCCTTTCGGCTGAGTACGGTACCGACCACGGAGGCTACACGGAGGCCAAGACCGAGTTCATCACACGCGTCGAGTCGATCGCGCTGGCGGGAGAGACCGGCTGATGCGCTCGTACGCCTTCAAGCAGGTGGACGTGTTCACCGGCGTCGGGCTGCGCGGCAACCCGGTCGCCGTCGTGATCGACGCGGACGACCTCTCGGACGAGCAGATGCAGCAGGTAGCCAACTGGACGAACCTCTCCGAGACGACGTTCATCCGCGAGCCAACGCCGAACAGCGGCGCCGACTACCTCCTGCGCATCTTCACGCCGCAGCAGGAGCTGCCGTTCGCCGGCCATCCGACGGTCGGCTCCGCGCACGCCTACATCGAGCACGGGGGCGCGCGGCTTGACCCGAAAGTGCTGCGGCAGGAGTGCGGCGCCGGCGTCCTCGCGATCCGCGCCGAGGGCGAGGACGACTCGCGGTTGATCTTTACGGAGACGCCGGAAGCGAAGTTCGTCCACGAGTTCGGCACGTCGGTGGACGTCATCTCGGAGGCGCTTGGCCTGGAGGTCAGCAACGACCCGCCACCGGCGTCCTTCAGCAATGGCCCGACGTGGACGTTCGTCTACGTGCCGGAGGCGGCGATGATCGGCGCGATGAAGCCGGACCTGGCAGCCATCTCCCGGCTGAGCGAGGATTTCGGGCTTACGGGGCTCGCCGTCTTCGCGCTGACCGGCGAGGATCCGGCAGTGCGCATTCGCTGTTTCGCCCCGTTCTTCGGCGCGCCGGAGGATCCGGTGACCGGCAGCGCCAACGCCGCGCTGCCGGCGTACCTCGCGCGCTACGGCCTGCTGGACCGCACCGGCCGCTCGTACACGGCCAGCCAGGGCCTGGAGCTGGGCCGCGACGGCCGCGTTCACGTCCGCGTCCGGGAGGACGACCGCGTGGAGATCGGCGGCCAGGCGGTGACGGTGGTGGAGGGAGAGATCCGGCTGTGAGGACGAACCCGATTCCGGAAGGTGGAACGAAATGCCCCAACTGAAGATCCTCGCCGAGGGCAAGGGCGAGTACCTCAAGGTCGACCCGGACGGCTACCGGGAGTACGTCCGCGACCACAAGCAGCGGGCGATGGTCTCGAAGCTGATGTCGGAGAAGGAGGCGGTCGAGAAGTTCGTCGCGAACGGCGACTACCTCGTCTACGAGTGCAACTACCTGCAGCGCGGCCCCTCCTCCCTCATCCGCGAGGTGATCCGCCAGAAGAAGGAGGACCTCTGGCTGGGTGCGAAGTTCACGTGGGTAGCGGCGGCACTGCTCGTCGGCGCGGGCTGCGTCTCGAAGCTGGACGTCGGCTTCTTCCTCTTCGGCCCCGTCGTCGAGGAGGCGATCCGCGAGGGCCGGGTGAAGGCGTACGAGTACTCGAACGTAGTTATGTCGAACCGGATCATGGCCGGCGCGATGGGCCTGCCGTTCATCCCCGTCCGCTCGTTCGGCGGCACCGACGGCTTCCAGTACTCCGGCGCGAAGCTGATCGAGGACCCGTACACGGGCCAGCCGATCACGCTGGTGCCGGCGCTCAACCCGGACGTGGCGCTGATCCACGCGCACCAGGCCGACGTCTACGGCAACGCGCGCATCTTCGGCACGGGCATCTCGCACGTCGAGTCGGCCTACGCCTCGAAGAAGGTCATCATCTCGACCGAGGAGATCGTGGACACGGAGGAGATCAGGCGCGACCCGGCGCGGACGTCGATCCCCTACTACGCGGTCGACGCGGTGGTGCACACGCCGTTCGGGGCCTACCCGGGCGAGATGCAGGGCCGCTACGCCAGCGACATGGGCCACGTGATCGAGGTCGTTGGCGCGACGATGCGCGGCTGGATCCCGCAGTACCTGGACAAGTACGTCTACGGGGTCGCCAGCCACACGGAGATGATGGACAAGCTCGTCGGCTACCAGCGTATCCGCGAGATCACGGGCCGGGCGACGATCAAGGAAGGCTATTCGGTCTAAGACAACAATGCCGAACCAATTGCCGACCGGTGTTTCGCTAGAGCAGGTGTCCAACGCAGTCGCTCATTCCGGGTTCCCCCTACAGACGCGAGTCGCACGGATGATGCGCGAACTCATGCCGCTGCAGGAAGATTGGGGCTTTCACATTCAGGAAGAGTGGAGTTTCGTAGACTCAGAAACCGGAGATCTTCGAGCGGTAGATATGTACTGCGAGAGTGATCTCTATCGATTCCAAGAAGTGAACGATCATCCCATCCGCCCCGCCCTTAGTGTACTGATCGAATGTAAGCAAGCG
>JADFTG010000173.1 GCA_022560365.1 Chloroflexota bacterium
GATGAGCGGCCGGACGAGGACGGCGAGCGGGTGCAGTGCCTTTACCACAGCCTAGCCCTCGCTATCTTCGGTCTTCTTCGTCGTGCGGCGGCGCGTTGTCTTCGGCTTGTCCTGGCCGCCGGCAGCCTTCGCCCTGACGCGGGTCGCTCGCTTCGGCTTCGGCTTGTCCTCGGTCGACGCCTTCGCCTTGGGAGCGCGGCGGGTGGTCGTCTTCTTGGCGGCGCCCTCGTCTTTCGGCCTGGCGGCGGCGCGAGTGCGGCGAGCAGCCTTCTTCGGCTTGGCCGGTGTTTCCGCAGTCGCCTCCGCCTCGGCCGCCGGCGATTCGGCTGCGGCTTCAGGCTTCGCTTCGTCTTTGGCCTTCGGCCTGGCGGCGGCCTTCTTGCGGCCGGGCTTGGCGGGCTTCTTCGCCGCTTTGGGCGCGCCCTTGACGGCCCACAGCGACTCGGCGATGCGGACCGCGTCCTCCGTCATGAGGAGGCTCTGGTGATTTAGCATGTCGCCGACGTTGAGGTAGCGCGCCGGAAGCACTTTCGTCCTGTGCAGGTTGCGCGTGCTCGCCAGCACGGAGCGGTCGGACTCGCTGGTTACGATGAGCGCCGAGCGTTCGATGCCGACGTTATGCAGGATGCGAGCGATCTCTTTCGTCTTCGGCACTTCTAAGGCGAGCTGGTCGATGATCACAAGCTGGCCATCGGCCGCCTTGCCCGAGAGCGCGGAGCGGATCGCCAGGCGCCGCATCTTCTTCGGCATCGCCTGACTGTAGTCGCGGACGCGCGGTCCGAAGGCAGTGCCACCACCGACGCGGGTCGGCGAGCCAGCCGTGCCGGCGCGGGCGCGACCGGTGCCCTTCTGGCGGTGGAGCTTTCGCGTACTGCCCACGACCTCGCCGCGCGTCCTCGTCTGCGCAGTGCCGGCGCGCTGGTTGTTGCGCTGCCTGACGTAGGCCTGGTGGAGGACGGTGCCGTTCGGCTCGATGCCGAAGACGCTCTCGTCGACATCGAGCTTTCGCAGCTCCTTGCCCTCAGCGTTCAGTACGACCAGCTTCATTGCTTGACCTTCAGTGCCGGCGACTTGCGCACGCGGACGACGATGCCTTCGTTGCCCGGTACAGGACCACGGACGAAGAGTACGCCCTTGTCCGCGTCGACTCGAACGACCTTTAAGTTCCTGGCGGTGGCCTCGCCGGTGCCCATGTGGCCAGCCATCTTCTTGCCCTTGATCACGCGCCCTGGTGACGTCCCGGCGCCGATGGAGCCCGCCGCGCGGTGGCGGTCGGACTGGCCGTGCGTCTTGGGGCCGCCGTGGAAGCCGTGGCGCTTGACGACGCCGGCAAATCCCTTGCCCTTACTCGTACCGGACACGTCGACGAGGTCGCCCACTTCGAAGATGTCACAGACGACTTTGCTGCCGGCTTCCGCGGCCTCGACGTCATCGGTGCAGAACTCGCGCAGCACCTGGAACTGGCCAAAGTCCTTCATGTGGCCTTTGAGCGCCTTCGTGATGTGCTTACGCTCGCCAAAGCCGAGCTGGACAGCCTCGTAGCCGTCCTTCTCCTTCGTCTTGACCTGGACGATAGTGCAGGAAGCGGTATCGATGACGGTGACCGGCACGGCGGTGCCGTCATCCTCAAAGATCTGCGTCATGCCGATCTTGCGGCCCAGTATTCCTTCGACGCTCATAGCTTGATCTCGATGTCCACGCCGGACGGCAGCTGCAGCCGCATCAGCGCGTCCACTGTCTTGGGAGAGGGCTCCAGGATGTCGATGATGCGTTTGTGCGTCCGCGTCTCGAACTGCTCGCGCGAGTCTTTATCGATATGCGGCGAGCGGATCACGGTGTACTTCTCGATGTGAGTCGGCAGCGGGATCGGCCCGGCCACCGCGGCTCCGGTGCGCTCGGCCGCTTCGACGATGAGCACCGCAGACTGATCCAGTATGCGGTGGTCGAACGCCTTGAGGCGAATCCTAATCTTCTGCCGTGCCATCTGTTATCTCCGTACCGCCCCTTGCATGCGCCCGGACACCTGCTCGGCGATGGACGCGGGAACCTCTTTGTAGTGGTCGAACTCCATAGTATAGCTAGCGCGGCCCTGCGTGACGGAGCGCAATGTCGTGGCGTAGCCAAACGTCTCCGCAAGCGGGACGTGCGCCAAAATCACACGCAGGTGGCCGCGATGGTCCACATCGGAGACCTGACCCCGACGAGAGCTGGCGTCGCTCAGGACTTCGCCAAAGAACTCATCAGGTGTCGCCACCTCTACCTTCATGACGGGCTCGAGAAGAACAGGGCGGCCCCTCTTCATCGCTTCCTGGATTGCCAGGGACCCCGCCATCTTGAAGGCCAACTCGGATGAGTCTACAGGGTGATGCTGCCCATCCACAAGCTCCACCCTCACGTCGACGACCGGATATCCTGCTTTGACGCCCGTCTCCAGCGCCTCGCGGACGCCGTGTTCGACGGCCGAGACGAACTCGCGCGGGACAGCGCCGCCGACGATCTTGTTCTCGAACTGGATGCCGGTGCCACGCTCCAGCGGCTCGACGTGAAGCTTGACGACGCCGAACTGGCCGCGGCCGCCGGTCTGGCGCACGAAGCGCCCCTCGGCGTCGGCAGCATCTCTGATCGTCTCTTTGTAGGCCACCTCCGGCCGGCCGACGTCCGCCTTTACATTGAACTCGCGCAGCATGCGGTCGACGATGATCTCCAGGTGCAACTCGCCCATGCCGGAGATGATCGTCTGTCCGGTCTCATCATCGTAGCGGGCATGGAATGTCGGGTCCTCTTCGACCAGGCGGACGAGTGCGTCGCCCATGCGTTCCTGGTCTTCCTTGGTCTTCGGCTCGATGGCGACGGCGATCACGGGCTCCGGGAACTTGATCGCCTCGAGGACGATCCTGTCCTTCTGATCGCACAACGTGTCACCGGTGAATGTGTTTTTGAGGGCGACCGTGGCGGCGATCTGCCCGGCCGCGATCTCTGTCAGCTCTTCGCGCCGGTTAGAGTGCATGCGCAGGATGCGACCGAGGCGTTCTTTCTGCCCACGGCTGCTGTTGACCACCGTCTCACCTTGCTTGACGATGCCCGAGTAGACGCGGAAGTAGACGAGCCGACCGACGTACGGGTCGGCGACGATCTTGAAGGCGAGTGCGGCGAACGGTTCGTCGGGGCTTGGCGCGCGTTCGACCAGTTCGCCGGTCGCCGGGTCGGTACCAGTGATGGCTGGCACCTCGACGGGAGAAGGCAAGTAGTCGATGACGGCGTCGAGCAACGGCTGCACGCCCTTGTTCTTGAGGGCGCTACCGCAGAGGACGGGGTTGACCAGGCCAGCGATCGTCGAGCGGCGGATCGCCTTCTTCAATTCGGACGATGTTACCTCGTGCTGCTCGACGAAGCTGATCAGCATCTGGTCGTCGACTTCGGCGATCGCCTCGATGAGATCTTCTCGACGCCTGGCGGCCTCTTCTTTGAGATCGGCCGGGATCTCGCCGACGGTTGGCTCGAGGGCGTCCCCGGGGAACGTGTAGGCGACCATCTCTACGAGGTTGACGGCGCCCAGGTGCTTGTCCTCTACGCCGATCGGCATCTGAACGGCGATCGGGCGCGCGTTCAGGCGCTCGCGGATGCTCTCGATCGTCGCCCAGAAGTCAGCGCCGACGCGGTCCATCTTGTTGACGAAGCAGACGCGCGGGATGTGATAGCGGTCGGCCTGTCGCCAGACGGTCTCCGACTGGCTCTGGACGCCGGCCACAGCGTCGAACACAACGACGCCCCCGTCCAGGACACGGAGGCTTCGCTCGACTTCGACGGTGAAGTCCACGTGGCCGGGCGTATCTACGATGTTGATCTGGTGGTCGTTCCACGTTGTTGTCGTGGCAGCTGCGGTAATGGTGATGCCGCGCTCTCGCTCCTGCGCCATCCAGTCCATGACGGCAGTACCGGCATCGACGTCACCGATCTT
>JADFTG010000004.1 GCA_022560365.1 Chloroflexota bacterium
GGTGCTGCTGGCGCTCGTAACCGTGATAGCGCTGCAAACGGTGGGCATCGTGCTCGTCGTGGCCTTACTCGTGACGCCCGCCGCGACCGCGCAGCTGCTGACGCGCCGCCTTTCGACGATGATGCTTGTCGGCGCCGCCATCGGGGTCGCCTCGTCCGTCGTCGGCCTCTACGTCGCCTGGTACGCCGACGTTTCCGCCAGCGCGGCGATCGTCCTCACCGCCACCGGCGCGTTCATCGTGGCGTTCCTTTTCGCGCCGGGGCGAGGCGCCGTCTGGCGTGGCGGCGCCGGCAGCGCGTAGTAGACTGGGCGCATGTTCAAGGACATCGATGGCTACCTGCGCTACTATCGCGGCCTGCACAAGCGAACGCTCCGCGACGTTGGCGCGCTGCCACCCGAAGCCGAGTCCTACAAGCCGGAGACGGGCGAGGGCGAGAACGCCTGGAGTATCGGCGAGATCGTCCGCCACATGGCCGGCTCGCGGCTCTACTTCGCTCGCGCCTACCGCGACGAAGGCTGGTACTTCGGCGACTCGATCCGTGAGTGCGACTCGCAGGACGACTGGTTGCCGGCGCTGGAGGAGAGCTTTGAGCTCTTCACCAGCCGCCTCGAGGGCACGCCCGCCGACTGGCTCGAACGCAAGATCCAGATGATCGACAGCGACGGCACGCTCTCTGGCTGGCGCATCCTCATGATGTGCCTCGAACACGAGGTTCACCACCGCTCCCAGCTCGACACGTACGCGGGCTTGCACGCCTGGGAGGTGCCGCACATCTACGACCGTTCAGCGGAGCAGGTGGGCGAGCAGCGCGACCGCCAGCAATCGCTCCACGGAACAGGGAACACGGAACACGGAACACGGGGCCGTGAAGGCCACGTTCCGTGACCCAGGTTCCCTGTTCCAGCTAGTGCAGCTTCATCTCGCTGGAGTGGCCGGGGAACATGCGCGCGTCCGGGTCGATCCTTGCCTTGGCGGCGTTGGAGGCGACGGCCGCCTGTCCAAACCCCGTTACGATCAGGTTTAGTGGCTCGCTGCCCTCGACGGCGGCGATATCGCCAGCCGCGAAGACGCCCGGCAGGTTCGTCTCCATGAAGATGTCCGTGCGGATGTGCCGCTTGTCGACCATCTCCAGGCCCCAGTCCGCAATCGGGCCCAGGTCAGCCTTGAAGCCGATGTTGATGAGCACGATGTCGACGTCCAGCGTTCTTTCCTCATCGGTGTGGTTCTCATAGATCGTCGCCGTCTCAACGGTGTCGTTGCCGTCGATCCGCCGCAGCTGCCAGAACGTCATGATCGGGATATCGGTCGTACGCAGCTCTGCCAGGCTCGCCTCGTGGGCGCGGAACTGGTCGCGGCGGTGGATGATCGTGATCTCCCTCGCCCAGTCCTTCAGGTTCAGCGCCCAGTCAACCGCTGTGTCGCCGCCGCCGATGATCAGGATTCGCTTGTCGCGGAACGGCCGCTTGTCCTCGACGAAGTAGTACACGCCGTTGTTCAAGTACTTTTCGACGCCCGGCCGGTCCAGACGGTTGGGCTGGAAGGCACCGATGCCGGCGGTAAGAACTAACGATCGGGAAAAGTGCGCGTTCGTGGCCCCGCTCAGGCGCCAGACCTCCTCGCCGTCCACCTCCAGGCGGGTCAGCGTCTCCAGGCGCTCGTCGAAGACATAGGTCGGCCCGAAGAGCCGGCTTTGCTCGATCAGTAGTTTCACGAGGTCTTTCGCCAGCACCTTGGGGTGACCGGGCACGTCATAGATGAACTTCTCAGGATAGAGCACCGCCAGCTGGCCACCGGCCTCCGGCAGCGCCTCGATGACCTTCGTCTTCATGCCGCGCATCCCAGCGTAGAAGGCCGCGAAGAGGCCGGTCGGGCCGGCTCCGATGATCGTAATGTCGTAGACGTTGTTCTCAGCCATGCCTGTCCTCCTTTCTCGCCCGCCGATTCGCCTCTATCGTACCGAGGTGCCGCGCTTGAGTCGCCCTTGCCGGACGCGCGCCCCGCTGTTACCTTCCGAGCGTGGATCCGATCGAGAAGCTACGTGAAATCTGCATGCAGTTTCCGGAGGCCCACGAGAAGGCGTTCGGTGGCCACGAGCCGCCCGCTTTCCGCGTCCGCGACAAGATGTTCGCGATGGTGTCGACGGGCGACGGCCGCGTCTCCGTCTGGATGAAGGCGCAGCCGGGCGCCCAGGACGTGCTCGTTGGCGGCGACCCGGAGCGCTTCTTCGTGCCGCCCTACGTGGGCGGTCACGGCTGGATCGGCGTCCGCCTGGACGTCGACGATCTGCAGTGGGGCATGATTGAGGACCTCGTGGATCATAGCTACCGCATGACCGCACCGAAGCGCCTGCTTAAGCAGCTCGGCGAGGGCGGAACCTAAATCGCGTCCATGTACTCGGCGATCGCGTCCAGGTGCACTCCCTTGACCGCGATCTCCGGCGCGTAGACGATCTCGTCCGCCGCCCAGACGAGCGTCGGCTTGCCCTCACGCGTGACGCCCGTGATGTCGCCCAGCACCTTCATGATGTTGTCGGTGATGCGGAGCGTGTTCGGCATGATCGGCTCGGCGAGGCGCCCGTCCTTGATCACGTACGAATCAGCGATCACCGTGCCGGTGAAGTCGCCCGCTCTCAGGCCGTTCACCGGGTACGTGTACCAGATCCGTCCGATGTAGAGACCGTCGCCGACGAGCCGGCAGATCGACTCCGTGTCCGGGACGTCGCCCGGAATCAGAATGTTCGTCGCGTGGGTGCCGGGCTGCGAGTCGAAGTGGCGGCCGCCGCCCATCGCGTAACGGAAGCCGTTTCGCGGCACGAAGGCTGCGGGCCAGTCCTTCGGGTCGGCGCCCAGCTTCTCCTTCGCCTTCGGGTCGTTCTGGATGCGCTGCGACTCGTACCAGTTCGAGAGCAGCCCCACGAGCTTGCCATCCTTGATCAGCTCCGTGCGGCCCGTCGGCAGCCCCTCGCACGTGATCCCTTTCGAGCCGACGAGTCCGGGGGCCGCGCCGTCGTCGATGATCGACAGCTCCGGGGAGGCGACCTGCTGACCCAGCTTGCCCATGAACGGCGAGGCCGCGGCGTAGAAGACGCCCGTGTCCAGCCCTGGCATCACGATGTGGTGCAGTATCTCCATCACCGCCTCGCGGCCGAAGACGACGTTGTAGTCGCCCGTCGGCAGCCGCACGCCGCCGATGCCCGCGATCGCGTTCTCGGCTGCCTCCCGGCCGGCCTCGTCCGAGAAGTCGGCCAGCCGCGTCGACGCCGCGTAGCCGCTGCCCTTCGCCTTCTCGCGCTCGACCATCGCCGTGATGAACGACATCACCATCGTCGTCTCGTCCGTCTGCACCTCGGGCATCGCCGTCGAAACGGTGGCGATGCGCTCGCCGATCAGCGTCACGTCGCCGCCGACGATCAGGCCCAGCTCCGGCAGCTTCTCCGGCATGTCGACGAGCGTCGAGAGCGTCTCCGACTTCTCGAACACCCGCAGCGCCCCGTTCACGACCGTCCAACCGGCGGCCGGCAACGCGTCGTCATTCACGTCCATGATCGCCGGGTCGTGGTAGTCCGTGAGTGTGCGCTTCTCGCCGGTCGGCCGCGGCAGCGACCTGAACTCGGGGTCGTCGGAGGCGCCGCGGCGGGCCTTCTCCAGCGCCGCGCGCACGCCGTCCGGGCTGATGTCGCTCGCCTCGGAGCCGAAGCCGATCTTGCGCCGGCCGCCCTCGCGGAACACGGCCTGGACGCCGATCCCGTAGCTGACCACGGACTTCGGCTCCTCGACGCCGTTGCACGGGATGTGCGAGGTGTAGTTGAGCCGCGCCAGCAGCAGGTTGTTCGAGGAGGCGAACACCTCCGCCTCCTCGATATCGTCCTCGCCGCTGAGCAGCGCCAGCCCTTCCTCGGCCGCCTTCTTCAGGTCATTCAGTGGGATCATGCGGGTTCTCCTGCTCTAAGGTCTTCGGGGAAGTAGTCGAGATCGATGCGTTTGATGCGGTAGGTGTCCACATCGCTGACTCCGATGTCGTGCTCGATCATGAGTTCCGAAAGTCGCTCTCCATCAACAAGAACGATCCTCTTTTCGATCCTGTCGACGTATTCACGCGCATCTGGCGTGAAGTGCGAAGTCGTGATCATGACGCCTTTTCTAGCGCGGTGCCCATCGAGGCTTCCTGCGAATGCTTGTACTTGGGGCCGGCCAACGGATCCTTGCCATCGTTTCGCTTGCACATAGACAACATCTAGCCCGAGCTTATCTTCGTTGATGATGCCGTCGATGCCGTCGTCTCCGCTTCGACCTACTGCCTGACCGGCGTCCTGGCGTGATCCGCCATACCCCATGGCGACGAGGAGGTCGATGACGAGTTCCTCAAAGAACCGAGGGTTCGACGATTTCACCAACTGCAACAGTTCGTCGGCGAGCGTGGCTTTGAGGCTTCTTAAGCTCTGCGCGAGCGATTCCTCCGGGGTCTCCTCTGATGTTTGCTCAGACGCCTCCTCCGGTTGCCCGGTAGTCGACGTGAACGCGATGAACTCAGGGAATCTCCGCAAGAAGGCAGAATCTATCTCTGGTGGATTCTCGTTCAGGGTATCCCGCCCTCGCTCGGTCAGTCGGAATACGCCGCGAGCGGGGCTCTCCAGCAAGCCAGCCTTTGTCAAATAGCTTCGCGCCCAGGCGACGCGATTTTGGTATGTGGGCTGACGACCGCTTGGAACCACCTGCTGCCTGTCTTCGTCGGTCAGATGGAAGCGTTCGGCCATCGCTTCGTAGGACTCGCGGGCGGTGTGATCCTGTCCGTCCGCTGCCAGTTCCAACAATGGCTTCATGTATTGCTCGTACTTTGGATTGGCCATTCCGATTCCCCCTTTGCTATTTCTCGCTCACCGCGGCATCGCCTCCGCGCCGCCGCCGACCGTGATCACGCAGCCGCTCGTGTAGGCCGAGGCGTCCGACGCCAGCCACAGCGCGGCGTCGGCGACGGCCTCCGGCGGCACTGTCGCCGTGCGGAAGATGCTGCGCTCGGCGTAGCGCGCCAGCGTCGCCTCCTCCGTCTCGCCGCGGCTTTCGGCGCGCTCCTTGACAAGCGAACGGAAGAGCGGCGTGTCGATCGCGTCGGCGTTGATGTAGTTCGCCGTGATGCCGTAGCGGCTCAGCTCGTTCGCGGCGTTGCGCGCGTAGTGCACGAGCGCCGCCTTCGCCGCGCCGTAGGCCGCCGCGCCCTCGCCCGGCGCGAACGCCGCCTTCGATGCGTTGTAGATCAGCCTTCCGCCGAAGCCTGTCCTGAGCCCGGCGCCAGCCGGAGTCGAAGGGCCCTGCGCGAGCATCACCTGCGATGCGGCGCGCGTGGCGGCGACGGCTCCCTCGTAGTGGACGCTAAGCTGCGTCTGCACTTCGTCGTCCGCCATCTCGGCGACAGAGTGCAGCTGCGGTGGCACGCCCGGCGAGTAGAACAGCACGTCGAGCCCGCCGAAGCGCAGGACAGCCTCGCGGACGGCGTTCTCCATCGCCGCCGGGTCCGCGGCGTCGGCCGCGATCGCCTGAGCGCGCTCAGGCGACGACTCGTTGATCTCGTCTGCGGCTCTTTGCGCGCCGTCGAGGTCCAGGTCGGCCAGCGTCACGTGGGCGCCCTCGGCCGCGAAGCGAATCGCGGTCGCCCGGCCGATGCCGCTCGCGGCGCCGATCACCAGCGCGATCTTCCCGTCCAGCGGCTTCGTCGCCTTGAGGCTCGCTGCAATCTTGCGCCGCTCGAGCGGCCAGTACTCCATCTCGCAGGCGTCAGCGTCAGAAAGCGACTGGAACGTCTCGACCGCCTCCGCGCCGGCCATCGCCCGCAGCGTTGCCTTGTAGCACGTCGCGGCGATGAGCGCGCTGCGCCGGTCCTTGCCCGCGAAGAACGCTCCGACGCCCGGTGCCGCGATCACCTTCAGCCAGTCGGGGATCGGCTCATCCTGCCCGTTCGCGGCGAGGTAGCGTTCGTACTCCGCGCGGAAGTCGGCGAAAGCGCTCGTGATCGCAGAGGGTCGGGCTTCAGACCGACCGGTCTCCAACGGCAGTACCAGCGGCCGCCGCCCGGCGCGCATGATGTGCTCTGGCGTCATCACGCCGCGCGCCGCCAGCTCCGCGAACCGCTCCGACGAGACTGCTTCCAGCACCTCCGGCGAGTCATCGAAGGCGAGCACAGAGCGCCAGGCGCCAATGCGGTGCAGCTCGCCGCGGATCATCGGGGCGAACCTTGCAGCGGCCTCGCGGCGTCCCGCTTCGTCCAGCGCCGGCGCAGCGCCGCCGAACGAGCGCTTGTCGCGGCCCGCCAGGTACTCCTCGGCGCGGCTGATGATCGAGAGCAGGTTGGCGTAGCACTCTTTCGCCGTGTCGCCCCAAGTCGTCAGGCCGTGCTTCTCCATCACCAGGCCGGTCGCGTCCTTCGGGAGGCCGTTGGCGTAGCGTTCGGCCATGCCCTTCGCCAGCGGGAAGCCCGGGCGCAGGTACGCCAGGAACGCGACGTCCGCGCCGTAGACACGCTCCACATGCTCGCGCGCCGACGGCGTATCGCTGAGCGAAAGCGTGGCGACGTCGTGCGTGTGGGCGACGAAGCGGTGCGGGATGATCGAGTGCAGCGGCGTCTCGACGCTGGGCACCGGGTCGCGGTCCGGGAAGAGCATGCAGGCGCGCATCAGCGACATCATCTCTTCATCTGAAATCTCCCCTCGTCTCGTGGGAGAGGGGTTGGGGGTGAGGGCCGTCGCCAGGCGGTCGCCGGAAAGGTGCGTGAACCCGGCCGCCGTGATCGTGCGCAGGTCAGTGCCGCTGCCCTTGACCGCGAGCGCTTCGACTCGATCGCCGAAGACGTCGTCTTCCGCCAGCTTGACGGAGGTGTTGCCGCCGCCCGGCTGCACCAGGTCAACGTCCGTGCCGATCAGGTTCGAGAGGTAGACGACCTGAGCGATGTCGTCCGCGCCGGCGTCTTCGTCGCGCCAGAGGTCCTTCATCCGTCGCCTAGTGTCCTGTGAGGCGTGCGCGGGAGCGCATCGTCGGGCCGCCGTTGGACATGCGCTTCGTCTGCATCGGCTGGCCCTTACCGCAGTTGGGGATCGAGAACAGCTGGAAGTCGTCGCCCATGGCGTCGACGTTCAGGAAGAAGTCGCGCGTGTCGCTCATCAGGCCGCCGTCGCGGAACATCTCGCCGATCTCGCCGTTCTCGATCTTGTACACCTTCATCGCTGTGATGCGGAAGTTCTCGCGCGACTCGGCGATGGAGGGAATGCGGTGGCCGACGACGTAGTAGCCGTCGTCGACGTCGCGGATGATGTCGTGGTGGTCGTCCTCGCCGGGCGTGAAGGCGGTGTTCGACATGCGGATCAGCGGCACGAGGGAGGCGTTGGTCGCCTTGTAGTGGCCGTTGGGCTCGGCGCCGAGGAACCCCGCCGTCTGGCGGCTGTTCGAGAAGCTGTTGAAGATGCCCTTCTCCAGGTGGTAGACCCGTCGGGCCGGCGTGCCTTCGTCGTCGTACATGTAGTGGCCGAAGCCGTCGATCGTCGGGTCGCTGAACGCCGTCACGAGGTCCGACC
Organism: Chloroflexota bacterium; assembly: GCA_022560365.1. GTDB lineage: Bacteria > Chloroflexota > Dehalococcoidia > SM23-28-2 > RBG-16-64-32 > CF-162. The sequence continues at coordinate 7,560 of JADFTG010000004.1, forward strand.
CGACGCGCTTGCCGAGCTGGTTCTCGTTCATGTCGCGCAGGAGCCAGGAGCGCCCGGCGTAGCCGGTCTCGAACTTGAGCGCGCGGTCCAGCTCCGTCGGGTGGCCAACGACCTCGTGGCAGAGTAGCGCGTTGTAGTGGGGGTCGGTGACGACGACGACGTCCTTGTCCGTCGCCTTGAGCGGCTTGCAGGCGCAGAGGGTGACGGCATCGCGCGCCAGCTCCAGCGAGAAGTCCATCAGGTGCTGGAACTTGATGAACTCCTCGTCGACGCCGTGCGTGATCACCTCCCAGCCGCGCTGGTGGCCGGTGTAATCGTAGAGCTCCTGGTGCCCCTCGTCGCCCTGGGCGATGACGAACGTCGTCCCCTGCGAGACCGCGAACGACTGCTGGATGTTCGCCCCTTCGCTGCTCACGAAGAGGTGGCGCTCTAGCTGCGTGAACGCCGAGACGTAGTTGTAAGCGACGGCGGAGTCCAGGTCGCGCACGCGCGCCGAGACGTCGCGTACGTAGTTCACGGCTTCGTCCAGGTTCACGTCGCGCGGGTCGATCTCGGCCTGGAAGGGCGTTTCGTCCTGGCGGATGTCGACCGGTGCCAGTTCGAGGTCGTACAGTGAGGAGCCGAGCGCGCTGTAGCGCGAACGCGCGGCATCCTTGCCGCGGGCGTTTGCGACGGCCCGCCCGTAGGCGCTGTCCAGCGCATCGCGAAGCCGCTCTTGCAGACGGGGCAGGTCGGCCGTGCCGACGATCTCGCCGACGTAGCCGGGCGCGGCGACGTTCTGTCCGGCCAGCACGCGTACGCCGAACGAAAAGCCGTAGTCCTCCGTGCTGAACTTGTCCATCCCGTTCTCGGCGACCGCGACTTTGCCCTCACTGACCTCGATGCGCACGTCGGCGTAGCGGCAGAAGCGCTTGCCCTTCGGATACGACGAAACGAGGTCGAATACGGCGTCGCGGATGCCGGGGATGACGTCGATGCTAACTTTCTCGGGCACGTGTGCCTCCGTCTGGCGGCTGAGGGCGGGAGTTGCGTGCCTGCGGGGCGGGCACGAGCGAAATTGTAAGCGGGCGCGGCTGGCCGGTCTAGTTGCCGGGCAGGGCTGTCTCGCCCATCAGGTAGCGGTCGATGCCGCGGGCGGCCGTGCGCCCTTCCTGGATCGCCCAGACGATGAGCGACTGGCCGCGCGTCATGTCGCCGGCCGTGAAGACACCGGAAACGCTGGTCGCCTTGTCACGGTCGCAGACAACGTTGCCCCGGTCGTTCACCTCGACTCCCAGTTGGTCGAGCATGTAGCGCTCGGGGCCCAGGAAGCCCATCGCCAGCAGCAGCAGGTCGACGCGCTCCTCGAACTCCGTGCCCGGGATCTCCTTCATCACCATGCGGCCGTCCTCGCGCGCGAACTCGACATGGTTGCCGTGGAGCTTCTGGAGGACGCCGTTTTCGCCGGAGAGGTGTGTCGTCTGCACGGAGAACTCACGGTCGCCGCCCTCTTCGTGCGCCGCGGACACGCGGTAGATGTTCGGGTACGTCGGCCACGGGGCGTCCGTCGGGCGGTGCTCCGGCGGTTCCGGCATGATCTCCATCTGGACGACGGACTTCGCGCCCTGGCGGTGAACCGTCCCCAGGCAGTCCGCGCCGGTATCGCCGCCGCCCAGGATGATCACGCGCTTGCCCTTCGCCGAGATGAACTGCTCCTCCGGAATCTCGTCGCCGGCGTTGCGTTTGTTCTGCAGCGGCAGGAACTCCATCGCGAAGTACGTGCCCGTCAGCTCGCGTCCCGGCACCTGCAGGTCACGCGGGTGTGTCGCGCCGCCGGTCAGGCAGAGCGCATCGTACTCCTTGCGCAGGTCGCCCGCGTCGATGTCTTTGCCAACGTTCGAGTTGGGGCGGAACTCGACGCCCTCGGCCTCCATCTGCTCCATGCGGCGGTCGATCGTCCACTTCTCCATCTTGAAGTCCGGGATGCCGTACCGCAGGAGCCCGCCGATCCGCGAGTCGCGCTCGAACAAAGTCACGACGTGGCCGGCGCGGGCGAGCTGCTGCGCCGCCGCCAAACCCGCGGGCCCGGAGCCGATGATGGCGACGCGCTTGCCCGTGAGGCGCTCCGGGGGCTCCGGCTTGATCCAACCCTCCTTGCGGGCGTGCTCGATGATCTCCAGCTCGATCTGCTTGATCGTCACGGCGTCGTCGTTGATGGCCAGCACGCAGGACGATTCGCAGGGCGCGGGGCAGAGGCGGCCCGTGAACTCCGGGAAGTTGTTCGTCGCGTGCAGGCGGTCGATCGCCTCGCTCCAGAGGTCGCGGTAAACGAGGTCGTTCCAATCGGGGATGATGTTGCCCAACGGGCAGCCCTGGTGGCAGAAAGGGATGCCGCAGTCCATGCAGCGCGCGGCCTGCTTCTGCAGGTCAGAGGGCGGGAAATCCTTGTAGACTTCCAGCCAGTCGTGCAAGCGCTTCTTCACGGGGCGCCTTTTCGGCACTTCGCGCGCGAACTCCATGAAACCGGTGGGCTTACCCACGAGCGGCCGTCTTCGTCTTCGCAGTCGCGGCCTTCCGCGACCGGCCGTTCTTGCCGTTCCTGCCGTTGTTGCGCTTCGCCGCAGCCTTCACCTTGCGCGTCTCCTTCAACTGCTCCTGTAGAACGCGCTTGTAGTCCTTCGGCATCACCTTCACGAACTTCTTGGCGATCTTTGGCCAGTCCGCGAGCATCCACTCGGCGACTGTGCTGCCCGTGTACCCGCGGTGGCGCTGCAGCAGACCGCGCACCAGGTCCAGGTCCTCGGCGTCGTCCAGCTTCTCGAGGTCCACCATCTCCTGGTTGCAGCGAACGTGGAAGTCGCCGTCGGGGTCATAGACGTAGGCGATGCCGCCGCTCATGCCGGCGGCGAAGTTGCGGCCCGCCCGTCCGATGATGATGACGCGGCCACCGGTCATGTACTCGCAGCCATGGTCGCCGACGCCCTCGATCACCGCCATCGCGCCCGAATTGCGGACGCAGAAGCGCTCGCCGGCGACGCCGCGCGCGAAGAGCATACCGCTGGTCGCGCCGTACAACGCCACGTTGCCGATGACGATATTCTCTTCGGCCACGAACGTCGAGGCCTTCGGCGGGTAGATGATCAGCTTGCCGCCGGAGAGCCCCTTGCCGGCGTAGTCGTTGGAGTCGCCCTCAAGGAACATCGTGATGCCGCGCGGGACGAAGGCGCCGAAGCTCTGACCGGCTGAGCCGTTGAAGCGGATCGTGATCGTGTCGTCGGGTAGGCCGTCGAGTCCGTACTTGCGGGTCAGCTCGCTGCCGAGGATCGTGCCGACCGTGCGGTTCACGTTGCGGATCGGCATCTCGATCTCGACCTTCTTCTTCTTTTCGAGCGCCGGCTTCGCCAGGGGCAGCAGCTTTTGGTCCAGCGCCTTGTCCAGCCCGTGGTCCTGCTCCGTGATGCGTCGCGTGGCGACGTCGGCGCCGACCTGGGGCCGGTAGAAGATCGCCGAGAAGTCGAGGCCGCGCGCCTTGTAGTGCTCGATGGCGCGGCGCATGTTCAATAGGTCGCTGCGGCCGATGATCTCGTCTACGCTGCGGTAGCCCATCGCCGCCAGGTACTCGCGAATCTCCTCGGCGACGAAGCGGAAGAAGTTGACGACGTTCTCCGCCTTGCCCGTGAACTTCTCGCGCAGCTGCGGGTTCTGTGTGGCGATGCCGACGGGGCAGGTGTCCAGGTGGCAGACGCGCATCATGATGCAGCCCATCACCACCAGCGGCGCCGTCGCGAAGCCGTACTCCTCCGCGCCGAGCAGCGCCGCGATGATAGTGTCGCGGCCCGTCTTCATCTGGCCGTCCGTCTGGACGACGATGCGGTCGCGCAAGTTGTTGAGGACGAGCGTCTGCTGCGTCTCCGCGAGACCCAGCTCCCAGGGGATGCCGGCGTGCTTGATCGAGGTCAGCGGGCTGGCGCCGGTGCCGCCGTCGTGGCCGCTGATGAGCACGACGTCGGACTTCGCCTTGGCGACGCCCGCCGCAACGGTGCCCACGCCGACCTCGGCCACCAGCTTGACGCTGATGCGGGCGCGCGGGTTCGAGTTCTTGAGGTCGTGGATCAGCTGCGCCAGGTCCTCGATCGAGTAGATGTCGTGGTGCGGCGGCGGGCTGATGAGGCCGACGCCGGGCGTGGAGTAGCGCACGGCGGCGATCCAGGGCCAGACCTTTTCGCCCGGCAGCTGTCCGCCTTCGCCCGGCTTGGCACCCTGCGCCATCTTGATCTGCAGCTCGTCGGAGTTCACCAGGTACTCGCTCGTCACACCGAAGCGCCCGGACGCCACCTGCTTGATCGCGCTGCGGCGCTGATCGCCGTTCTTGTCCGGCGTATACCGGCGGCGGTCTTCGCCGCCCTCTCCTGTGTTGCTCTTGCCGCCGAGGCGGTTCATCGCGATCGCCAGCGTCTCGTGCGCCTCGGCGCCGATCGAGCCGAACGACATCGCGCCCGTCGCAAAGCGATGGAAGATAGCCTCTATCGGCTCCACTTCGTCGATCGGTATCGGCTCGCGGTCCGAGCTGATCTCGAAGAGGCCCCGTAGGGTACACAGCCGCTCGGACTGGTCGTCCACCATGCGGCTGTACTCCTTGAAGATGTCCTGGCGGCCGGAGCGCGTACTGTGTTGCAGGCGGAACACCGTCTCCGGGTTGAAGAGGTGGAACTCTCCGTCCCGGCGCCACTGGTACTGGCCGCCCCAGAGAAGCTCGTCCAGCCCGCCGGCACGCTCGGGGAAGGCGCGCTCCTGGTGGTAGAGCGTGTCGATGCCGATCTCCTCGACGCCGACGCCGCCGATGCGCGACGCCGTGTACGTGAAGTAACGGTCGATGAAGTCCTGCGCCAGGCCGATCGCCTCGAAGATCTGGGCGCCGCGGTAGCTCTGCACCGTCGAGATGCCCATCTTCGACATGATCTTGACCACGGCCTTCTTGCACGCCTTGAGGTAGTGCTTGACCGCCTCCTCGTTGGAGATTCCGGACTCCATCAGGCCCTCGGCGCGCATGCCGGCGAGCGTGTCCAGCGCCAGGTACGGGTTGATCGCGTCGGCGCCGTAGCCGATGAGCAGTGCGAAGTGGTGGCCCTCGCGCGCCTCGCCCGTCTCCAGCACAAGCCCCACGCGCGTGCGCTTGCGTTCGCGCACGAGGTGGTTCTGCAGGCCGGCCGTCGCCAGGAGCGCCGGGATCGGAGCGTTCTTCTTGTCGACGCCGCGGTCGGAGAGGATGAGGATGCGCGCGCCGTTCTCGATCGCCTCGTCGGCCTGCTCGCAGAGCCGCGTGATCGCTCGTTCGAGGCCCTTCGGCCCTTCGGCGGCCGGGAAGTGCAGCGGCAGGACGCGTGAACTCAGCTTGCCGTTCCTGGCGGCTTTGAAGCGCGCCAGGTCATCGTTGTCGATGAACGGCGACTTGATCTCGACCCGCCGCGCGTTCTCCGACTGCGGCTCCAGGAGGTCGCCCTCCGGACCGACCAGCGAAATCACGGACGTCACGATCTCTTCGCGGATCGCGTCCAGAGGCGGGTTCGTGACCTGCGCGAAGAGCTGCTTGAAGTAGTTATAGAGCGGCTGTGGCTTGTCGGAGAGCACGGCCAGCGGCGTGTCCGTCCCCATAGAGCCGAGCGCTTCTTGCCCGTCGCTCGCCATCGGCCCCAGGATGTACTTCAGGTCCTCGACCGTGTAGCCGAAGGCGATCTGACGCTGTAAGAGCTTATCGCCCTGGAGTGTCTTCGCCGGCCGGCCTTTCGGCAGGTCGTCGATCGTCTTCAGGTTCTTCGCGAGCCACTCGCCGTACGGGCGCTCGGACGCCATGCGGTGCTTCAGCTCCTCGTCCTCGATGATTCGCCCCTCGGCCATGTCGACGAGGAACATGCGGCCCGGCTGCAGGCGCCCCTTGTGGAGCACGTTCTCCGGATCGATCGGCAGAACGCCGACCTCGGAGGCCATGATCACGTAGTCGTCCTTCGTGACGTAGTAGCGAGACGGGCGCAGGCCGTTGCGGTCCAGCACGGCGCCGATCTTGTTGCCGTCCGTGAAGGCGATCGAGGCGGGGCCGTCCCAGGGCTCCATCAGACACGAGTGATAGCGGTAGAAGTCCTTCTTCTCCTGGCTCATCGACTCGTGGCCGTCCCACGGTTCCGGGATCATCATCATCACCGCGTGCTCGATCGGGCGGCCCGTCATCGTCAGGAACTCGAGCGCGTTGTCGAAGCACGCGGTGTCGCTGCCGCTCTCGTCGATCACGGGCATGATGCGCTGGATGTCCGGGATCAGGTCGGACTCAAAGAGGGCCTCGCGGGCGCGCATCCAGTTGACGTTGCCCCTCAGCGTGTTGATCTCGCCGTTGTGGGAGATCATCCGGTACGGGTGCGCGAGCTTCCAGCTGGGGAACGTGTTCGTGCTGAAGCGCGAGTGGAACATGCAGAGCGCGCTTTCCATCCGCGGGTCCGAAAGATCCGGGAAGTACTCGCGGATCTGGCTCGCTATCAGCATTCCCTTGTAGATCAGCGTCTTGGCCGACAGGCTCGGTACGTAGAACGATTGCGCTTCCTTGATGTCGCCTTGGTCGAGTGCGTTGCGGAAAAGCCGGCGGATGACGAAGAGGCGGCGCTCAAAGGCGTCGAGGTCTGCGATGTGCTCGCCGCGGCCGATGAAGACGTGGAACATGTCCGGCTCGGCGGCGACGGCCGTCGCGCCGAGCGATGAGTTGTTCGTCGGCACGCGCCGCCAGCCCAGCAGGTGCTGACCGTCTTCCTCGACGATGTTCTGGAGGAGCCGCATCGCCTCCTTCTGCGCGCGCTTGTTCTTCGGCGCGAAGAGCAGGCCCACGCCGTAGTGGTCCGGCGACGGCAGGTGGATGCCCTCTTGCGCGCAGACGTGGGAGAAGAAGTCGTGGGGCACCTGGATCAGGATGCCGGCGCCGTCGCCGGTGTTCACCTCGCAGCCGCAGGCGCCCCGGTGCTCGAGATGTTCGAGCGCCGTGATGCCGTCGTCGATGACCTTGTGCGACCGCTGGCCCTTGAGGTGCACGAGAAAGCCGACGCCGCAGCTTTCGTGCTCGTGGGATGGGTCGTAGAGCCCGGCCGCCTTCGGTCCTTCTGTGCCGTGTGTAGTTATAGGTATACGGGACGTGTCGTTTTGTGATTTCATGAGCCCTCTCCTTGTTGCCCTAGATGCGCGTGGGCGCCGCGCTGCGTTTCGCGCGGGAGAGTACCGTACGGGTCCGTAGGAATGATCGGCAGGGGGCAGCGGCCGGTGCGTCCAGAACGCTTGCGGTCGCTATCGATGTATCTGGCTTGATCATTCGTACCTCGTCCTCGCCGCCGGAAAAAGAATGTGTGAAGTATACCGGCGGTTCCCGGAGTTGTCTACGCCGCCACGATCTGCCATCGGGGCGGCGTATTCCATAGACATCTTCGATTGGGCATCAACGTTACCATAGGCGGCAGCAGGCGTCAAAGCGGTGCGGCGATGGAAATCGGCTACACTTGCATCAACGCACAGCCTTGAGGGGTGGCCAATGAGCGCGTGGAATCGCGTGAACAGGAAGGTCCGCCTGGCCGTACCTATCTCCTTCGCAGGAGTTTCACTATCCCTGGCTGTCATCCTGTCACCCTCGGTGCCCTGTGGTGACGCTGCTGGTACCTGGCTTTTCGGCGCCGCCTGGGTCGCGTTGCCGGTCTTCTATTCTGCGTTCCTGATTTCAGCGGCCAGGCTCGTGTTTGATCGGTTCCTTGCTGCGGCCGGCGTGGCTTTGGGTGTCAACCTTGTGCTGG
>JADFTG010000005.1 GCA_022560365.1 Chloroflexota bacterium
GTCCGGCTGCGGGAAATCTGCCACATCGACATCTCGCAGGGGTATGCCGGTATTCCTCACTACAACGGGAGACGTGCGATCACGGTGAGCGCACAGGTGGACACCAAGGTCAACAACGCACACGCGGTCAACGCGATGATCCAGGAAGAGTTCGCGCAGAGCGCCGGTGCCGTGGTCAGAGTAGAGGCCCGAGGGCACGATGAAGCCGAGGCGGCCGCCGTTGCGCAGAAGGGCGTGAGCCTGCTCGAGGAAGAGCTTGTAGAGGTTGATGTCGGCCGAGCCCTGGTGGCGGAAGGAGTGCGCAGGGTCGGCGTAGCCGCTGCTCTTCGCGCGTGCGCTTCGCCAGCGCGGAAATCGCCGAAGATGACACCGAGGAAGTTCTTGACCTCGGGCGGGAAGCTGCCACCGATGCCCTTCTTGATGCTGTAGGACGAGACCCAGCTGGGACTCGCGGCGCCCTCCTGGAAGCGATCGACGGCCGCCAGCAGGGCGAACATGTTGATCACGCAGCCGGTCTTGTGCGGCGAGTTGCCGCCGACGGAGATCGTCTCGCCGGTCTGCAGGTCGGTGACGGCGATGCCGACTTCGATGCCGCCGGTCTGCACGACGTAGGCGTCAATCTCGTCCTGGAGGATGTCTCGCAGGCCCAGTAGTTCCTCTTCCGCTGTGTTTTCGGGTCGCGTGCCATGCGTGTCCGGGACGACAGTTCCGGGCTGGTCGCCGCCCGTCTGCGGATCGTCAACCAACGGCGGTGGACTGGGCGAGGCCGAGGGCGAGGGCGACGACTGCGTCGTGGGCGATGGTGTAGCAGCCGGAGACGCGGTGGCGGTGGCCGTCGCGGTGCCGGCGCCGGGCGTGGAGGCAGGCGCCTCCTCGTGCGAGGCAAGGAGGAAAGTCACCGTCCCCAGGGACAGGCCCACGAAGATGGCGACGGGAATCGACACGCGGAACAGCAGGCGACGGATCACGACCCCCCTTTGGCCGGTCTCAACGGATTGGTCGGTCATATATGTTCTACGCAGTCGGAGAAGACGTCTAGCCCACCCAGGCTGCTTCTACCTTGCTTAAACGCACGATCAGGCGAGTTAGATATCCATTCCCGGAGTGAATTCAACAGCTTTTCCACTTTTCGACAAGGCCCGTGCTAGACTGATTTCCGTGGCTGCCTCGCTCATCAAGGACCTCCAGTCCGCTATCGGGGTGAAGTACGTCCTCCACGCCCCGGAAGACCTCCTCGTCTATGAATATGACGCGACAATCGAGCGCGGGTTACCGGAGGCCGTCGTCCTGCCTGAGACGACCGAAGAGGTGGCCGCGGCGGTACGAGTGGCGAAGCGCCACGGCGTTCCCGTGACGGCGCGCGGCGCCGGCACCGGCCTCTCGGGCGGCGCCATCCCCTGCGAAGGCGGGATCGTCCTTGTCACGGCGCGCATGGACCGCATCCTCAAACTCGACCCGGCGAACCGCCTGGCGGTCGTCCAGCCGGGCGTGATCAACCTCGACGTCTCCAGGGCCGCGGCGCCGCACGGCCTCTACTTCGCCCCCGATCCGTCCAGTCAGAAGGCGTGCAGCATCGGCGGCAACGTCGCGCAGAACGCCGGCGGGCCGCACACGCTGCGCTACGGATCGACGGTCAACCACGTGCTCGGCCTCGAGATCGTGACGCCTGACGGCGACATCGTCACGCTCGGCGGCGAGACGCTCGGCGTGCCCGGGTACGATCTGACGGGCCTCGTTGTCGGCTCGGAAGGAACGCTGGCGATCGTCACGGCTGTCGTCGTGCGGCTCCTGCCGCGGGCGCCGGCGACGATCACGCTGCTGGCGGTGTTCGACGAAGTGCGAGAGGCGTCGGAGGCGGTGTCGGCGATAATCGCCGCGGGCGTCCTGCCGGCAGCGCTGGAGATGATCGACGACAAGACGATGCAGGCAGTCGAGCCGTTCGTCAACGCGGGCTACCCGCCGGACGCCGGCGCCGCGCTGCTGATCGAGGTCGAGGGCCTGGAGGAAGAGACATCAGAGCAAGCCGAGGCCGTGCGGGCGACCTGCGAGGCGAGCGGCGCGCGCGAGATACGCATCGGCATGTCGCCGGAGGAGCGCGAGAAGCTATGGGCCGGGCGCAAGGGCGCGCTGGGCGCGCTGGGACGGCTGGCACCGTCCTACTACATCCTGGACGGCGTCGTACCGCGCACGCGCCTCCCAGACGTGCTCTCGGGCATCTACGAGGCCTGTGAGCGCTACGACATACCCGTCGCCAACGTATTCCACGCCGGGGACGGCAATCTGCACCCGAACCTCATGTTCGACGACCGCGTGCCGGGCGCATCCGAGCGCGTCCTGGAGCTGGGCGAGGAGATCATGCGGCTTTGCGTCGACGCGGGCGGCTCGATTACGGGCGAGCACGGTGTCGGCTCCGAGAAGCGCAACTACATGTCGTGGATCTTCTCCGACGACGACCTCACGGTGATGGCGCGCGTGAAGAGCGCTTTCGGCGCAGACGAGAGGTTCAATCCGGGCAAGATTTTCCCGACGTCCAAAGGCTGCGGCGAGGTGTCGTCCCGCATGAAGGCCGCGATCGCCAGGATCGGCCCCGACGCCTACGTCTGAGCGATGGTGCATCAGGTGACTGTGCTGACCGAACTCCAGTCGATCATCAGTGCGGAGGACGTGCGCCCTGGCAGCGACGAGTTCGCGGTGGACGGCATCGCGCCGCAGGCGGTCGTCCGGCCGGCAACGGTCGAGGCCGCCGCGGCAGTGATAGGCCACGCGAACGCGACCAGGCTGGCTGTGATCCCGATCGGCGGAAAGCAGCGCCGCGGGCCAGGAAACGTGCCGACGCGGTACGATATCGCGCTCGACGTGACGGCTCTGCACGCCGTCGTCGAATACGAGCCGGGGGACCTGACGATCACCTGCGGGGCCGGCATCACGCTGGGTGATCTCCGAAAGGCGACGGCGGCAGCCGGGCAGATGGTGGCGTTCGACCCGGAGATCGCCGACGAGGCGACCGTTGGCGGCGTTCTCGCGGCGGACCTCTGGGGCCCGTCAAGGGTCTCGCTCGGCGGGCCGCGCGACTTCACGATCGGCCTGCGCGTGATCACCGGCGATGGCTTGATCACGCGCGCCGGCGGCCGCGTCGTCAAGAACGTGGCCGGCTACGACCTGTGCAAGCTCTACGTGGGCTCCCTTGGCACGCTGGTGGTGATCACGGAGGCGACGTTCAAGGTGCAGCCTCTGCCGAAGGCGACCCGTGACCTTGCGTTCACGGCCGGTTCGGCGGCGGAGGCGTGTGGCATCGCCAGCGAGTCGTTGATGCGCGGCCTCAGCCTGCGATCCGTAGTGGTGACCAGGGCGGACGAGCGCTGGCGGCTGGACATCACGCTTGCCGGATCAGAGGCGGCTGTAGAGCGCTCGGCAAGAGAGCTCGCTTCGCTTGCAGGAGACAGGGGACAGGAGACAGGAGACAGGGACGAGCGCGCGGACGAGCGCCCGATCGGCGTGCGCATCTCGGCCCTGCCGTCGGAGCTGCCGTCGCTGCTCGAAGGCCTGCCGACGGACGCCCGCTTCCTCGCGTATCCGACGCTTGGCGTCGTGCGCATGCGTCTGAGAGATGAGGGCGAACTGCCTCCGCTTGTGGCAATGGGCGCACTCATTGAAGACGCCCCGCCGGAGGTGAAGCGCGGGATCGATGTCTTCGGTCCGGAGCCGCCGTCGTCCGCCGCAGGTGGACTGATGCGCTCGATCAAAGCGCAGCTCGACCCGAACGGCGTGCTCAGCCCGGGCCGCTTCGTGGGGCGGCTATGACCGATCCGCGGCCCTTCGCGCCGACCGACGAGGACCTTTCGCAGTGCGTGCGGTGCGGGCTCTGTCTGGAGCACTGCCCGACGTACGTTGAGACTCGACTGGAGACGGAGTCGCCACGCGGACGGCTGTACCTGATCCAGGCCATCTCAGACGGCGTGATCGAGCCAACGCCGAACGCGCTGGACCACCTGGACTCGTGCCTGCAGTGCCGGAACTGCGAGGCGGTCTGCCCGTCCGGCGTGCCTTACGGGCGGATCATGGAGCAGGCGCGTTCGGACGCGATGGAGAGCGGCGCTGCACCGCTCTCCTGGCGCCTGCGCGCACTCTTCCTGAGGGAAGTGATCGCGCGGCCGGGCCGCCTGCGCTTCTTCGCTACGGTGCTCCGCGCGTCGGGGCGTGTGGGACTGCTCTCCGTAGCGCAGCGACTGCCGTTCGTTGGAACAAGCGCTGCGCTGGCGCCGCGGATGCGCGGGCGGCCGTTCACGGACACGGGCCTGATCGCGCGGCCACAGGGCGCAGAGCGAGCGCGCGTCTCGATGCTGAGCGGTTGCATCATGCCGCTGGCCTACGGCGACGTGCACCGGGCGACCGCGCGCGTGCTGGCCCACAACGGCTGCGCGGTCAGCTCGCCGGCGGCGCAGGGCTGCTGCGGTGCGCTGCACGCCCACAACGGCGACCTCGAGACAGCGCGGGCGCTCGCTCGGCGCAACATCGACGCGTTTCTGGAAGAGGCGCCGGACGCCATCGTCGTCAACTCTGCCGGCTGCGCGGCGGCGATGAAGGAGTACGGTGATCTGCTCGCCGGCGACGCCGAGTATCGCGACCGGGCACAGCAGATGTCGGCTCTCGTGAGAGACGTGCACGAGTACCTGGTGGGCCTGCCTTTCGATGCACCAACGAAGACACTGGACATCACTGTGACGTATCAGGACTCGTGTCACCTGGCGCACGCGCAGGGCATCAGCGCCGCGCCGCGAGAAGTGCTGAAGGCGATCCTGGGCCTGCACCTGGTCGAGATGGAGAACCCGGACCGCTGCTGCGGCGCCGCCGGCGTGTACTCCTTTACCCAGGCGGAGATGTCGATGCGCCTGCTGGACGAGAAGATGCTCGACGCGCAGAACACCGGCGCGGACGTCATCGCGACGGCCAATCCCGGCTGCCTCGCGCAGCTGGAGGCTGGCGTGCGGCGCGCCGGCGGCTCGGCGCGCGTGCGGCACGTGATCGAGCTGTTAGACTGCGCCTACGGCCCAAGCGGCGTCTAATTTACGCGCTGTTCACCGGCCTTAACCGTTCCCCAACCGGCTCCTTGCAATACTGGCTCTAGAGCCAGATGACGTTCGCTAGTGGGCGCCAGACACCAGTCGGCGCGGCAAGAGTTCCGAGATTCTTTTACCAAACGTGTAACGGAGCGCAAACCGGGGCGTCTATTCATCGTCTCAATCACGGGACATTCGTACAGCCATACCGGATGCAGCACCGAGAGTGAGGGAGCATGACCACCGCAAGGATCGCGATCGACAGGGCGCGCAAAGCGCCGGCACGAACGGCCACTCAGCCAGCGACACTCAGAGCCACCGCCGCGGCGGTTCCGGAAGCCACTTTCGCCCCAACAGTGTCCGAGTTTTCAGAACTCTACAACGAGTACTTCGGCAAGGTCTTCGCCTACGTCTACGGCCGCGTACAGGATAAGGAAGTCTCCCTCGATATCGTCGCGGACGTGTTTGAGAAGGCGTTTGTGAAAGTGCGATCTCTGCGCTCCCGCGACTCCTTCGGTTCGTGGCTCTTTACCATCGCCCGCAACGAGGTCTCGTCACACTGGCGCAAGGAGAAGCCGGCGCAGAAGGCGGCCCGGGAGGCGGCGATCGAAAAGGAGCTGCACAGCCAGCCGAAGAGCCCCGAAGAGATACTCGTCCACAAGGAGCGGTTGGCGTTCCTATCCACGCTCGTCCGCGGGCTGCCGAAGCGAGAGCAAGAGATCATAGCGCTCAAGTTCGATGCCGAGCTCACGAACCGTGAGATCGCCGGCGTCCTCAGCACCAGCGAGGTCAACGTCCGCGTCACGATCTTCCGCGCGCTTCGCAAGCTGCGCGACCGAATGAAGAACCTCGGCGACAGCCTGGGATGACCCAGGAAAACCTCCGCGACGTCATCGGCCTTCGAATGCAGCTCGCCCGTGAGGTTCTGGACCTGGCCGAGGAGCACCGCGACGAGGTCTGGGCGCGCCTCCGTTCTCGCATCAGCGGCCTGGAAGACGTCGCCGACGCTGACGCCGAAACAGAACACACGACACCAACGTCGCGACGGGACGGCCCCGAAAGACGCCGCGGCCCGACCGAGCCGATGTACGCCGGTGAGGAACCTCTGGGTAGAAAGCTGGGCTGGCCGCCGTTGGGTCTGGCCCACGTCGCGGGGGCGGCACTGATCGCCGCCGCAGTCGCAGCGGCGATCACGTTAAGTTAGCGACGCTGGGCCTGCGGGCTCATCTCCAGGCGTGACGAGGGCAAAGCGCCCACTCCACGCGATCACGAACCCAGGGACACAGCGCTAAGCGAGGTCTTCGCGCGCACGCTGCTCCTCCCGCATCATTTCGAACAACAGGTTCTCGACGACCATCAGCAGCAGGAGCACCTGCCGCTGCTGGCGGCGTGACATGCGCGACAGCATATTGAGCAATTCCGGGTCTACGCGCTCCGCGAGTGCCGCCTGATCGTCAGTTCCCTCAGCCATAGGCTACAAGGATACCTTGGTCAGGCCACCAGCGCGCGCCACGACCGTGTCCCGTTCGCCTCTTTCACCGACAGAGTCCGTGGCCGGCTCACCGTCCGCGAGCACCTGCTCTATGCCTTGCAGCAGCGATAGCAGGCGGCGCTGCTTCTCTCGCGGCAGAGTCGCCAGGTAGCCAAGCAGCTCGCCGTCGATCGTCGATTCGTAACGCTCATAAGTTGCACGAAGGGTGCGCACGGTCGGGTAACCGGCGGCCTCGAACAGGTCGTCCGGATCGATGTTCATCGCCTGAGCGACGCGCAGCAACACGGCCGCCGATGGGTTCTTCACCTCGCCGTTCTCAAGCTGTGAAAGGTAGCCCTGGCTAACGGATGAGCTCTGGGCCAGCTGACCCTGGGTGAGCTCACGCTTGTCGCGAAGCTTTCGGATTCTGTCTCCAAGTTTCATATCGTCCCTCGCTCCAGTGGGGTCGCGGCGCGTCAGACGCGCGTTTCCCGCTTTTCTCTGACGCTTGCCGGCGACTGGTCTTGTGCATGATCGGTCCCCGGCTGGTCGACGATGACCAGCCTGTCACCCCCCACGACGTCGGCCTTACCGGCGCTGCCGGCGTTCAGCTCCAGCGCGGAGTGACCGCGACTGAGCGCCGCCCAGAACGGCCGGACGTTTTCTGCTACCTTGACGACTTGCTTCTCCCGGTCCAGGAACACGACATCGATCGGGAAGCGCATGAAGGCGGTGTGGATCGAAGCACTGGGCTCGATCAGGAGCGCCTCACCCGACGCCATTTCCCGACGCAGCATGAGGCCACGAAAGCGACCCCAGAAACTGCGTGCGACGGCGACGTCTTCGGCGACGACCGTCCCCTTGGTGACGTTAAGAATGCGTGCCACGGTAGTCGCTCCGCTAGCTCTTCGCTGCTACGCCGTGAGGTAGCGACTGGCCGGACTTGTCCTGCTGCTGGTCGAGGCTCCTCAGCAGACGAAGCAGGTAGGTCTGTTGTTCGCGCGGAAAGCGGGCCAGGAAACGCAACAGCTCCGGGTCCACCGTGACGGCGAACTCCGATTCGGATCCGTTGACGCCACGGTCGTAGCCGGCCGCGTCCATGAGCACGCGGGGGTCAACGTTGAGCGCCTGCGCCAGCCTGAAGATGACGGCCGCGCTGGGGTTCTGGACTTCGTCGTTCTCAAGCTGGGAGAGGTACCCCTGGCTGAGGCCGCCCTGCGAGGACAGCTGTGCCTGGCTCATTCCCAGCTCTTCCCGAAGTTGCCTGATTTTCTTTCCGAGGGCCATGTGTGGATTCTTCAAAACGTCTCCGAGATACTGATCACCGCCGGTGCGAGGATCACGGCGAGGAACGCCGGGAAGATCAGCAGCACCAACGGGAAGATCATCTTGACCGGCGCTTCGTTAGCGAGGCGCTCGGCTCGCTGGCGTCGTTTTGTTCGCAACTGGTCGGACTGCACGCGCAGCACCCGAGAGATACCAACGCCGAGTTTCTCGGCCTGGATGATGGATGCAATGAAAATCGAAAGCTCTTCAACGCCGATGCGGTCGGCCATCTCCTGCATCGCCTCGCGCCGCAGCTTGCCCATCGCGACGTCGCGCAGCATGCGGTGCAGCTCGACGGAGAGAGGACCCTGGCTATGTTCCGCAACGCGCGCGAGAGCAGCGTCCAGGCCAAGACCGGCCTCCACGCAGGTCGTGATAAGGTCGAGATTGTCCGGAAGGCCGAGGATGACGGCCTTCTGCTTAGCCTTGACGCGGCTCTTGAGCCACATCCGAGGCAACCTGTAGCCGAGCACCAGCAGAACAACGGCGACGGCCAGCGACGGCAGGCTACCTATTGTGAAGAAGACCACGAGACCGAGTCCACCGAAGACAGCGAGTGACGACATCCAAAAGGTGACGAAGGAGCTCAGCTTCATTGGCGAACGGGCCATCGTCAGCTGGTGCTGGATGTCGGACAGGACGGACTGAGGCAGGAGGTTAGTGGCGCTTCGCGCGAGGCCGTCGATGGCTGGCCTCACGACGCGCTCGCCGAAGGTCATCTCGATGTCAACGTCCGCCTCATCGCGCTGCGTTGTAGCGCGGGCGCGGAACATCTCAATTCGCGTTTCCATGACGGAGCTGCCCCTGCGGCCGAAGATGGCGACGGAGAGGCAGGCGAAGAGTCCGGAGAGGACAGCGACGATCAGGACGATAAGCATTGTTCTCTCCTAGATCTCGATCGCCATGATCCGCTTCATTGCGAGATAGCCCAGCACTTCGAGGCCGATGGCCACGACGAGGATGAGGCGGCCAATGTTCTCCTCGAAGAAGACGCTCATGTATTCCGGGTTCATGACTGTGAAGATTGCGAACATGAAGAACGGCAGACCGCCGACGACGATACCGGTCAGCTTCTGTTGTGAAGTCAGCGTGGCGATATCGCTGCGAATGCGCTCACGTTCGCGCATCGTGTAGGCAACCTTGTCGAGAATCTCGGCGAGGTTACCACCGACGGCGCGCTGGATGTTGATTGCGATGAGGACCAGGTCCAGGTCCTTGCTATTGATGCGTTGTCCCATCGCGTGGAGGGCGTTTTCGGACGTCATTCCCAGAGTCGCCTCGCGAAGCATGCGCCGGAGCTCCAGGCCCAGTGGGTCGGGAAGCTGGCTGCCCGCGAACTCCAGGCTCTGCATCAGGCCATAGCCTGACTTGATTGAATTGGAGACCATGCCCAGCATGTCCACGAGCTGTGCGTTAATGCGCTCGGTCCGCTTATTGCGCTTGTTCTTCAGCCACTGCGACGGAGCCATGTAGCCGACTACGCCCAGGACGAGCGCGATGAAGAGGTTGAACAGCGAGAAGCCGAAGACCAGCGGCGCCAGGAAGAGGGCGACCGCGGCGATCAGGCGGATCATGTAGTATTCGCCGACACGCAGGGGCACGCCGGCCCGCTCCAGTTGGAGAGCTATCGCCTCCGAACTGCCCACTCTCGCCAGCAGCGAGCTGAACGCCGGAATGCCGGAGTAGTCCTGCTTGTGCCGCAAACCGTCAACTTCTTCTTTGTCGTCCGACGGCTTCTCGTCCTCGCGGAAGGCCTTCAGGCGGGCTTCCACGAAGCGAGTGTGTGATTCCCGCTTGCCGAAAGCGAGCACGAACAGCATGACAGTGCCGAGGACGAACAGAGAGATCGCCAGAAGGAGCAGGTCCATGTTAGGCGCTCCTCGCCAGGAATATGCCCTCGGGCAGCTCGATGCCGGCGGGTCCGAACCTCTCGGCGAAGCTCGGGCGGATGCCGGTCGGGCGCATCTCGCCGTGGATCTTGCCCTCGCCGTCGATGTGCGTCTGATTGAACTCGAAGAGGTCCTGCAGAGTGATGATTTCGCCCTCCATGCCGGTGCACTCGGTAACCTTAGTCACGCGACGCACACCGTCGCTGAAGCGGGCGAGCTGGATGAAGACGTCGATGGCTGACGCCGTCTGCTCTCGGATCGCCCGGTCGGGCAGATCCAGGCTGGCCATCAGCACCATGTTCTCGATGCGGGAGAGGGCATCGCGCGGCGAGTTGGCGTGGATGGTCGAGAGTGAACCCTCGTGGCCCGTGTTCATCGCGTTCAGCATGTCGAAGGCTTCAGGGCCGCGCACCTCGCCGATGATGATCCGGTCAGGGCGCATGCGGAGGGTGTTGCGCAATAGGTCTCGCTGGGTGATCTCGCCCTTGCCATCGATGTTGGCCGGGCGGGCTTCCAGCGAGACGACGTGCGGCTGCTGGATCTTGATTTCCATCGGGTCTTCAATGGTGAGGATGCGCTCGGTCTCCGGGATGAACACGGACATCGCGTTGAGGAACGTGGTCTTGCCGGTACCCGTACCACCGGAGACGATGATGTTGAGCTTGAGCCTGACGCAGGCCCTGAGGAACTCGGCCATATCAGGGGTTAGCGTCTGCGCGGCCACCAGGTCTTCCATGCTCAGTTTGTCAGCACGGAACTTACGAATGGTGATAGTCGGGCTCTTGGGAGCCACCGGCGGGATGATGACGTTCACACGAGAGCCGTCAGGAAGGCGAGCGTCGACCATGGGCGACGACTCGTCCACGCGGCGGCCGATGGGCGCGATGACGCGCTCGATTACGCGCATGATGTGCGTCACGTCGCGGAAGCGAACGTCGCTGAGGTAGAGGACCCCTTCGCGCTCGAAGAACACTTCTTCGGGCGCGTTGACCATAACTTCCGAGATCGAAGGGTCGCGGAGCAGCGCGTCGATCGGGCCCAGGCCGACAACTTCGTCGACAACGCGGGCGACGATCTGATCACGCGTGATGCCGCCGACGTTGGACAGCTCGCGCTTGACGAGCGTTTCAGCGGCGCCTTCGACGACGCGACGACGCTCGTCCGCGGGCAACGCCGCGATCTGGTCGGCGTCCAGCTCTTCGATGAGAATCTGGTGGATGCGGAAAATGAGCTGCTCCATGTCCTCGTTGTAACGGCCGGGTGTCGTCCGGGCGCCGCCAGCGTTAGCGGGGGCGCCGGCGGTGGGTTCGCCGAGCCGCTGAGAACCGTTGTTTTTGCCGGGTTGCCAACTCGTCATGATGTCACTCCACACTCACTTCGGCTCTGTCCTGCGTCCCCAGGATCTTCGAGATGATGCCGCCCTTCCGAGCGTCCTTGGACGTCTGCGACTTCTGCTGGCGAACGCCGCTCAGCGCGAACGACATCTCTACCATGCTCTCTGAGGCCTTCGACTGAGGCTTCGCCAGGACGACGGGCATGCCCAGCTGGGTCGCCGTGCTGATGTTGCGGTCGTACGGGATCGACCAGAAGACTTCACGGCCGAGCATCCGCTTCACTTCGTGCGGCTGCACGTTTGTGGCTTCGTTCGTTGCGTTGATGACGAGCTTGATCTTCTCCTGGGGGAAGTTCCAGGAGCGCAGCATGTCGAGGGCCAGCAGGGTGTCTTTGAGGCTGGCCAGGTCGACGGTGGCGACCAGCACCACTATGGAGGCCAACTCCAGCGCCCGGGCGACGATGTCGTTGAAGGTGCCTGGCGTATCCAGCACGACGTAGTCGTAGCTTTGCGTCAGGGTCGTCACGATCTTTTCGATGTGGCCCGCGTGCACATTGCGCCAGTCCGTGGGCCGGATCGGCGCCGGCAGGATGTAAACGCCGCTGTTGTGCTGGTAGAGGCAGTCCTGCACCATTTCGGCGGTTATCGAATCT
Organism: Chloroflexota bacterium; assembly: GCA_022560365.1. GTDB lineage: Bacteria > Chloroflexota > Dehalococcoidia > SM23-28-2 > RBG-16-64-32 > CF-162. The sequence goes on from JADFTG010000005.1 coordinate 11,730, forward strand.
TCGTCCACGGCCAGGTCGGCGATGCTGCGCTCGACCGGGATGTCCATGAGTATCCCGACGTCGCCGAAGCGGGTGTCGAGGTCGATGAGGACCGCCGACTGGTTGGTCTTTTGAACGAGCGCCGTCGCGACGTTGGTGGCGATCGTAGTCTTGCCGATGCCGCCCTTGGCGCCGAACACGGTGATCACCGATCCGGCGGCCACTGGCTCCTCCGCTTCGCCGGCGATGCGCTGGCGCTTGCGCTCCTGCTGGGCGAGAACCGTGTAGATGGAGTTGACCAGGTCCTCGTCCTTGACCGGCGCCGCCAGGAAGTCGCTGACGCCTGCCAGCATCGCCTTACGCATCGCCTCCGGTTGGCGGATGGTGGAGTAGCCGATGATGGCGGTGTTTGGCAGCATGTCCGATAGCGCCTCGACGGTCTGGAGAGCGCGGATCGTCGGCTCTTCGACGGCGATCACGATGACGTCCGGGTCGGACTTCTTAGCCAGCGTGACGGCCTCGATGCCGTAGCCTGCTTCGCCGACCACGGTGAAGCCGGAGACGGCGAGAGTTTTGTTGACGTTGGACCGGCTGTTGAGGTCCTGGTCGATGACTGCTACTCGTGGATTGCGTGTCATATTCTCGCTCACGAACCAGCGAATGTCTGGCACGTTGGAAGGCTGGCGTTAATACTTGAGTCTCCGAACGGGCGCAGCGACATCCACAACTGCGTCTCAACACCATCGCCGCTCACACTCCCCTGCGCCGCGGCAAGCTGCCAGGCCTCTTCCGAAGTGACAGCCAGCGTGGCTCGGTTGGCCTCCGAGTTGGCCTCCACCGCGGCGATGCCGACAGCATCAGACGGACTGGTCGCCCGGGTGAAACCGCTGTTCAGGGCCAGCACTGCTACGTTCTGAAGCACGTAGCAGGCCGACGCGCCCGTAAGCGTGCCTTCATCCGGCGCACTGATGAGCTCACCGGTGAGGATCAGGTCCACGTAGTCACCGGGCCGGACGAGACCGCCGGCGGCGCCGACAGCGCTTATAGAGATGGTGAACGCTCGCATGCCCTCCGGGATGATGAGGGAGAGCGGCGTTGCGTCACCGAAGAGGTCCAGCGCGCTGCCGGGACTTGTGAGTTTCGACTGCAAGACCTGCTCACCGAGCACGATCGAGACCTGGGTCGTCTGACCGATAGCGTCCTCGGTCTCGCTAAAGGCACCGGTCAAGACGAGGTCGAGAGGGATCGCCTTGACGACGAGCATTTCGGCCGTGATCTGGGTCAGCGGATCGATCTCGGCTGCGGCGACGACCACCGTGCGGGTGGTAACCGGAGCGACCGTCTCTCCGCCGCCATCCAGGGTGCTCAGGTAGAGCCCGATGAGAATTGCGGAGATCAGGCCCAGCAGCAGTGCCGCAAGCAGCAACACGCGGCTGTTTCCGCTGCCAATAGCCATGTTCTTGATCATGGGTTTCCCCCTTGGTTTTGATGTGCTTATGGGAAGGTTCAAAATAGATGACGCTGGCCGCCCAACATCGTTACAGCAATCTTGTTAAGAGCCGGTAGTCTGGGCACTAGTGCCCAGACCTTCATCCTCTATTTCCTCTTCCTCTACTAATGAAAAGAGGGCCCGGCCACCGGAGCCAGACCCACTGAGGCAATCGCTCGCCGAGCGAGGCTATTCGATTCTCATTTCCGCTTCAGAGCTGAAGGTGATGGGAGACCCCATTCCACCTCCGAATATGCCAAGAACGTTGGCGAGTGGAGTGATCAGGTCGTAGTCATATTGGACGTCGACCGAGACGGACTCGCCGGGTGCGCCCTGAGCGTTGACGATCGTGACGTTAAGATCATCCTCGACCAACGAGCTTGCGATGTCGACGACACGCGCTTCGATCGTCGCTGAATCGGCACCAACAGCGCCGATGCGTGCGCCCTCGCGCGCCGCGTTGGTGACCGTGATCCAGGCGTGGAACCCCATGCCGAAGTCGACGATGGCGAAGACCAGGATAAGGAAGATGGGGACGACCATCGCGAACTCCACGAGGCTCTGCCCTTTCTCGCCGTCTCTGCGGTTCCTGCCAGTCCACTTCCCAGTCACTTGTGTATCCATTTCCGAGGCCCTGTCCGGCCCCTCGTTTCCGTCGGGTTTTGAAGGCTGATGGAGGCGGACGGACCGCGTGGCCCGTCCGCCAGCCATTGCCTTAACGCTTTGCCTAGCTGCCAGCGGCACCGGTCAGCTCGGATTCGACATCGCCAAACACGTTGACGATACCGCCGGCCAGCAGAGCCAGAGCGCCGATCGCGGCTACCGCGACCAGGGCGATGATCAGGCCGTACTCTGCGAGAGCCTGACCCGCCTCATCCTGGACACGTACGACCAGCTTGCGAAGCGCTTCGTTGATCTTGGAGAACATGTTCTCCTCCTTTCCTAGGTTTCTTGCCGATCGGTCTTCGGCGGGGTTGTTAAAAGCTAAGATGGCGGCCTTCGATCCGGCGTTACAGGCTCCGCTGCAGGTGCAAGGCTTATTCACCCCTCAGTCACCCGCCTGTAACCTGCTGTGTCGATTCGCCGATCTGAGGAGACTCGCCGGGGGCCACGCCGACAGCGGGCCCAGCCTCAGTGGCACTCTTCTGAGCAGCCGATTCACGTCGCGCGATGTAGGCACCGATGCCCGCCCAGACAGCTGCCGCGACGCCCAGGCCGGCGAACCCATCGACGGCGTAGTGCTCACCCAGGTAGACGACGGCGAACAGCATCGATATCGCGTAGCCGACGCCGAACCAGCGCAGCCAGTTGTACTTCCAGAGCGCGAATGCGATCAGGCCCGGTATCGCGACGTGGAGCGAGGGCATCGCCGCCACCGGGTTGGCGCCGGCGATCTCGTAGACGTTTTCGTAGGTGCCCGGCGTCACGTGACCGGCGACGTCAGGGACGACCTGGTAGACGTGCGGAATGTATCCAAGCTGGCTGGCCAGCCAGGGAGGCGCGGTCGGCAGCACGGCGCTTATCAAGAGGCCAACGTACAGCGTAATCATGAACGCGAAGACGTAGCTCTTGAAGCGCGGCCGGTCCCACTTCCACAGCGCGAACGCCACGATGTGCGGGACGAAGAAGTAGCTGAGGTAGACCGCCATCGTGTAAAGCTCCAGCGGCCCCAGACGGGCGAAAGAGTACAGCCGCTCCTGCAGCCAGATGCTGGGGATCTCACCGAAGAAGCTCGCCCTCTCCATCGCGATGGCGTAGTCGAACTGGACCGGGGTGCCGATCCCGTCGGCGAAGCCGCGCAGCTGGGCGAAGAGGATGAACCCGGTGAGATACAGGACCCAGATGCGGAAGGAGGTGGCGCCCAGTGCGATGTAGACAAAGGCCAGCGCGAGAATATAGAAGGCGATGTGCGCTTGAATGGCAGTCTCGGTACGCGTGAGGACGAGCAGCCAGACGGCGGCTGCCACGCACGCGAACCGGAAGAGAAAGGTCAGTACAACTCGCAGGGCAGTCAGGTACTTCCCCAGCGCCGGCGGTACTACCGGCCGATAGGTAGTCGTTTCGCTACTCACCGGCCATCCTCAGCCTGTAGACGTCAGCGTAGTAGACTTGCCCGA
>JADFTG010000174.1 GCA_022560365.1 Chloroflexota bacterium
TACGGACGCGACTATGCGCGGGACCAGGGAATCATCATCGCCGATACGAAGTTCGAGTTCGGCTGGCTTGACGACGAGGTGATACTGATCGACGAGGCGCTGACGCCCGATTCGAGCCGCTTCTGGCCGGCCGACGAGTACGAGCCAGGCCGCGGCCAGCGCAGCATTGACAAGCAGTTCGTGCGCGACCACCTGAGCGCGGTCGCGTGGGACAAGCAGCCGCCGGCGCCGGAGCTGCCGGAGGAGATCGTGGCGAAGACGGCGGAGAAGTACGTCGAGGCGTTCGAGCGGCTCACAGGCCGGACACTGGTGGGGCCGTGAGCGTACTGGCGCCGGAAGTGGCAGAGTTCCTTAAAGGCGCGCACATCGCCGCGCTGGCGACGATCCGGCCGGACGGGCGCCCGCACGTGGTGCCGGTGTGGTACGAATACGACGGCAAGGAGTTCACGATCAGTACGTTCCGCGACACCCAGAAGCTGCGAAACCTGCAGGCGAAGGGGCAGGCGGCGCTCTCGATTTTCACGACGGAGCTGCCGTACCGCCAGGTCACGGTGCAGGGAACGGCGCGCGCGGGCAGCCTGATCGACAACGTCTGGCGTGAACGCGTCGCCGCGCGCTACCTGGGCGAGACGGCCGGTCGCGCGTACGTATCGGATACGTCGGACATGGACCACGTCGCGATCCACGTGCGGCCGTTGACGTGGCACACGGAGGGCTTTGACCTTTAGGGTCAGTCGCCGAGGAGGACACGGATGCAGGACTTGAAGGACGTTGCAGAGCAGGCGCGCGCCTATTGCAGCCACCAGGGAGCCAAGGGCATCGACTCCCTGGCGGCACTGATGGAGCGCACGAAGGCCGACTGGGAGCGCTGCCTCGAGGGGATGACCGAGGAGCAGGCATCGTTCGCGCCGGGCGAAGAGTGGTCGGCGCGTAAGGTCCTGACGCACTTCCTCAAGGTGACGGACGGTGTGAACAGCGGGATCAAGAACCTGACAGCAGGCCAGGCGCCGGCCTCGACGGACGAGGTCGACCTGGCGCGCGCTGGAAAGACGCCGGACTGCGAGACGACGGAAAAGATGCGCGAAGGCATGGCGGAGGTCTTCGACGAGATCGTCAGGCTGACACGCGCGCTGGAGGGCAACGCTTATCTCGACCGGCAGTTCCCACACCCGGCGTTCGGGCAGATGAACATCCTGGAGTGGATCGCGTTCCAGCGGCTCCACGGGATGGACCACATGGGACAAGTAGAGAAGAACAAGGCCGACGCCGGCTACCCGAAGGCCTAGGCGCGATGTACCTGGCGCGCGTCTATGTCACGCTGAAGCCGACGGTGAACGACCCGCAGGGGCTGACGATCGAAGGTGGACTGAAGTCTTTGGGGTTCGAGACGGTGGACTCGGTGCGCGCGGGGAAGTACATGGAGATCCGCCTGGACGCGGCGTCCGAGGCCGAGGCGAAGTCGTCGGTGACGGAGATGTGCAAGAAGCTGCTGGCGAACCCGGTGATCGAGGACTTCCGCTTCGAGGTGGACGAGGACTAGCGGAGCGCCTCCCACTGGTCACTCCCGCACGCAGGCCGTCAGCCAGCGAGCCACTCTTCGGTGCGCTCTTCGAGGAGGGCGCGAACGTAGGGGAGCATCGGCAGGTCAGGCCAGTCGGCTGGCGCGGCCCAGCGGGCTTCGGTGATCTCGGACTCGAGGAGCTTGAAGTCGCGCGATAGCAGGCGCAAGCGGTAGAGGAAGAGGAGAAAGCCGGAACCGTCGGTCGCTTGCTCGGCCTTCCATTCGAGATGCGGATGGAGCACCCCGGTTACCTCGGCCTCGACGCTCAGCTCCTCGCGCAGCTCGCGGAGGACAGCCTCGTCGGGGCGCTCGCCCTCGTCGACCCAGCCGCCGACGCTGGCCCAGAACCCGTGCGTATCACGGACGAGGAGAAGCTTGCCGTCCTCGACGATTACGGAGGCGGCGGCGATCATCAGCGAATGCTTGCGGAAGTTGTCCGGGTGACGCGCCTCGAGCGCCTGATCGAGGTCGGCCACTAGAGGACCTCCTTGGTGCTGGGCACGTCGCCGGCGGCGGCCGGATCAAGCGAGACGGCGGCGCGCAGGGCGCGGGCGAGCGCCTTGAAGACGGCCTCGGCGCGGTGGTGGTCGTTCGTGCCGGCGAGGAGGCGGACGTGTAGAGTCATGCGCCCCTCCTTGGCGAACGATTCGAGCAGGTGCCAGAGGTTCTCCGTTGGCAGCTCGCCGATGAGGTCGCGGTCGAACTCGAGAGCGACGTCGGCGTGCGGGCGGCCGCTGAGGTCGATCGCGACCAGCGCCAGCGTCTCGTCGAGCGGGATGGTGGCGTCGCCGAAGCGCGTGATGCCGCGCCGGTCTCCGAGCGCCTTATCGAACGCCTGGCCGAGCACGATGCCGATGTCCTCGGTGAGGTGGTGCGTGTCGCGGTCGATGTCGCCCGTGGCCCTGATACGCAGGTCGAAGCGGCCGTGCTTGGCGAGCTGTTCGAGCATGTGGTCGAGCATGCCGATACCGGTCGAGACGTCGAACTGGCCGCTGCCATCAAGCGACAGCGACAGCGTGATGTCGGTCTCTTTAGTCTTGCGCTTGATTTCAGCGGTGCGCTCAGCCAACGGTCGCTCCTATCTCTGATAACGCATCGACCACGCGGTCGGTGTCCCTGGGCAGGCCGACGCTGATGCGGATGCAGTTGCGCAGGGCCGGTTCGTCAAAGTAGCGGACGAGGATGCCACGCGCTCGCAGGCGTTCGCGCACGTCCCTGGCGGCGATGCCTCTCACCTCGCAGAGCACGAAGTTGCCGGCAGACGGATACGGGCGAACCCAGCCGGTCGCTGAGAGGCGCTGGCGGAGACGTTCGCGTTCCTCGACGACGAGGCGGACGTTTTCGAGAAGGGTTTCGGCGTCATCCAGCGAGGCGAGGATCGCCTGCTCCGAGGCGACGCTAAGGTTATACGGGACCTTGGCGCGCCAGACGATCTCCACGAGGTCCGTCGGCACAACCGCGTATCCGGCGCGCAGCCCGGCGAGGCCAGCCCACTTGCTGAACGTGCGGATGACGATGAGGTTGCCGTGGTCCGCCATCAGGCCGACGGCACTTTCGCCCGCGAACTCAGCATAGGCTTCGTCGATGACGACTACGGCGTCGTGGCCGAGGAGCCGCTCGATCTCGTCGGGTTGAACTGCGTTGCCCGTCGGGTTGTTGGGCGAGGCGAGGTAGACAAGCTTGGCGCCTTCGTCCAGCGCACGTTCCATGGCGGGCAGGTCGAGCGCGAAGTCCTCACGCCGCGGCACGGTGACGAGGCGCGCGTTGTGGATGTTGGCCAAGAACTCGTACATGCCGAACGTTGGCGGCGCGTTGACCAGGGCGTCGCCGGGATCGAGGAAGAGAGTCGCCGCCATGCCCAGCATCTCGTCAGAGCCGCTGCCGAGGACGATCTGCTCCGGCTCTGCGCCGACGTAGCGGCCGACAGCCTCGCGGACGGCCGTCTGGCCAGCGTCAGGGTAGAGGTGGTAGCCAGAGAAGCCACCCAGGGCAGACGCGACCTTCGGCGAGGCGCCGTAGGGGTTCTCGTTGCCATCGAGCTTCGAAATCTCGGAGACGTCGAGGCCGAGCTCCTTCGCGACGGCCGCCACCGACTCCATCGCGCCGTAGGGCGGCAGGTCGTTGAGGTGCGGCCGTATTAGGCCGCGGGCGGAGCGGCGTCCATCCTGACTCATGCTTTTTTGTCCTTCTCATCCTTGAGCCGGGCTTCGATGGCGCGCGCGTGGCCGCCAAAGCCCTCGGCGCGCGCGATCCTAGCGCCGGCTGGGCCGACGTCTCTGGCGATCTCGGCGGTGAGACTGACGGTGCTGGTTACCTTGAGGAAATCGTGCACGCCG
>JADFTG010000175.1 GCA_022560365.1 Chloroflexota bacterium
ACATGCAGGGCGTTGAGGCCAAGCTGCGACAGGTCGGCGTCGACGTCCAGACGTCCGGCGACCTGATGCGCGTGAAGGCAGGCGGTGAGCTGCAGGCCCTCACGCTGCAGGCGCTTCCGTACCCGGGCTTTCCCACTGACTTGCAGGCGCCGATGGCGGTGCTGCTGACGCAGGCGCACGGTGTGAGCACGGTGCACGAACGCGTCTTCGACAACCGCCTTGGCTACATCAGCGACCTGCGCAAGATGGGCGCGGAGATAGTGACGACAGGTACGACCGCTGCTATCATTACCGGGCCTACTCCGCTAAGCGGTTCGGCGCTGACAGCGCTGGATGTTCGGGCGGGGGCAGCATTTATACTGGCGGGGCTGGTGGCGAACGGCCGCACGACTGTGTCGGACGTTTATCACGTGGACCGCGGATACGAGAGGATTGACGAGAAGCTGCGCTCACTCGGCGCAGACATCGAGAGGATCTAATGCTAGGGAAGCGAATCGGGGTGGATCTGGGGACGGCGAACGTGCTCGTGTACGTGAAAGGCCGCGGCATCGTGCTCGCGGAGCCGTCGGTCGTGGCGGTAGCGCAGCGTGACAACAGCATCGTTGCGGTCGGCTCCGAGGCGCGGGACATGCTGGGCCGCACGCCCGGCTCGATCCAGGTCGTGCGCCCGATGCGGGAAGGCGTGATAGCCGACTACGTGACGACGGAGGCGATGCTCCGCTACTTCATCAGACGCGTGATGGGCCGCATCTCAATGATTAAGCCCGAAGTGATGATTTGTGTGCCCGCCGGCGTCACGGGCGTCGAGCAGCGGGCCGTTCAGGACGCCGCCGAGGCCGCTGGCGCACGGAGGCCGGCGCATCTGATCCCGGAGCCGCTGGCGGCCGCGATTGGCGCGCGCATCCCCGTGCACATTCCGCAGGGGCACATGGTCGTCGACATCGGCGGTGGACGCACTGAGGCGGCCGTGATCTCGATGTACGGCATCGTCGTCAGCGAGAGTGTCCGCGTTGCCGGTGACCGTCTGGATGACGCGATCGCCGCATACGTGAAGCGGCGCTACAATCTTGTCATTGGCGACAGGACGGCGGAGGAGTTGAAGATCGCGATCGGGAGCGCGCTGCCGCTGGAGGAAGAGATCACGTACCAGGTGCGCGGCCGGGATCAGATCACCGGGCTGCCGCGCACGATCACCGTGACGTCGTCGGATGTGACGCAGGCGATGGTGGATCCACTGCAGTCGATCGTCGGCGCGGCGCGGTCGGTCCTCGAACGGACGCCGCCGGAGCTGGCCTCCGACGTTGTCGACCGCGGCATCGTGCTGTCTGGTGGGACGGGCATGCTGCGGAACCTGGACCGGCTGATCACGCAGGAGATCGGGATCCCCTGCTACGTGGCGGACAGCCCGATGGAGTGCGTGGCGATGGGTGCGGGCATAGCGCTGGAGCACCTCGACCTGATCAAGCGCGCGCAGCCGGCCGAGGGTGAGTGGCTGGTCAGCCTCTAGAGAATTCGATGGGCGCTTCGTCCCAACGCCGTTGCCGTGACGCCGGTCTTCTGACCGAAATGACTACTCGCCGTCCGCCCTGCGCAAAGCTCGTAATGCCCGATCCGGGTCGTTAAGCAGATACGCCAGGTTCTCCCACGTTATCCGCCTGGGGTTTTGCGCGCCCGAAGGGATCCAATCGAGGCTCCCTCGCGAGATCCGCATTTCGCCCAGCTTCTCGTCATCGCTCCAGACAGCGATCGTCGTGTCGACGTTCTTCAGCGGCTTTGTCGGCAGGCTGATTTCGATGTGATGCCTTGGCACGATTGCCTCCCATCTGGCGCGGCAAGCACGCCTCGCTTTCGGTGCGGTCGGCAGCGCCGCTACTTTTGTGGGGCCGCGGCGGCTTTGAGGTAGTAGGTCATCCCCTGCAGGGCGAGCACGGGGTCGATGCGCTTGATGTGGACCGACGGCGGCACGTGAGCGGCGATCGGCGCGTAGTTGAGGATCGCCTGGACGCCGCACTCGACGAGCCGGTCGATCACGTTCTGCGCGGTCTCCGCGGGGACAGCGACGATGCCGACGTCGACGGGGCTCGCGCGCAGCACTTTCTCGAGGTCGGTGGTGTTCTTGATCGTGAGGCCGTTGATCTCTTTGCCGATCCACTCGGGGTCTGAGTCGAACGTCTCGACGATGCGGAAGCCCTGCGGTCCGAACCCTTCGTAGCCCAGGATGGCGCGGCCCAGGCGGCCCGTGCCGACAAGCGTCATCCGCCACTGGCGGTTGAGGCCGAGGATGCCGCGCAGCTCTTCGAGGAGCTTACGAACGTTGTAGCCGCGGCCCTGTTTGCCGAAGCGCCCGAAGTAGCTGAGGTCTTTGCGGATCTGGGCGGGCGTGACGTTGAGCTGGTGTCCGAGCTCCTGCGAGCTCACGACCTCGCGCCCCGTCGCTTCAAGGCCAGCGAGGGCGCGGGCGTAAAGCGGGAGGCGGTCGATTACGACTGGGGGGATGTCCATTGAAGAACCCTATAACTACTATTCATTTGTTTAATGAGAAGGCAGTGCTCTGGCCTTCTTATAGCATCCGCCGAGTTTCAAGGTCAATAGCTTGTGCAGAAAAATACAAACGTTGGCCGCCATCGCTGTTGAGGTTCGGTAACGGGTGCTCCCGCTGCGGCGTCTAAGTTGGTGGCCCCCCAATGAGTGGGCAGAGCATGCGTATCCCAAGGACACGAGGTGACGATGGAGACCGAATCGACGTTCAAAGACGAGAATATCAACCCGGACGGCGCTGCCACGCCGCACTCGGACCAGCCTGCGGCCGAGGCCCAGGGGACGGGGGCAGTCCCCTCTTTCTTTTCTCGCGAGTCGGCGACCGAAGCGCCCGTCGATGTGCCCGAAGAGGAGCACAGCGACTCAATGTCGCAGTTTATCTCGCGCACGATGGCGACAGTTGCCGAGGCGTCGGAGCCGGACGATGATGGAACGATCCTGCGTGCGCCGCGCTCGTTCGCCGAGGTTGGTCTTTCGAAGGCGTTCCTGACGGACCTTACGCTGAAGATCATGCACTATTCCGGGGCACCCTCTATGTCGCAACTGGCGAAGCGGCTGGGGCTGAATGGAGACATCGTTTCCCAGATCATGGAGACGCTTGGGGAGGAGCGGCTGGTCGTTGTTCTCAGCCAGTCCGACCTCTACACGGGAAACTACCGCTACAACCTGTCCGAGAAGGGCCAGGCGCGTGTCTCAGAGGCGCTGGAGCGCACTCGCTACGCGGGCCCGGCGCCGGTGACCGCGGATCAGTACACGAGAGTGATGGAGAAGCTGTTCGCGGAGAAGCGAGAGGTGAGCCGCCACGAGATAACGGAGGCGGTGAAGGAGCTGGTGCTAGCGAGCGACGTCTCGGATGCCGTGGCGCGGGCCTTGTTCTCCGGCAAGTCGGCTCTCCTCTACGGGCCTTCGGGCAATGGTAAGTCGGTGATCCTGGAGAGCTTCTCGCGGGCGCTGGACGGCCACTCTTACGTGCCGTTCGCGATTTACGCCTACGGGCAGGTGATCCGCGTATTCGACCCCTCGATCCACGTTCCGCTCGACGAGGATTCGGGCGACAAGCTGAAGGAAAAGTCAGACTTCGACCAGCGCTGGGTGAAGGTGCGCCGGCCGGCGATCATCCTCGGCGCGGAGATGGATCGCGGCGCGCTGGACCTGGCATACGACCCGCAGGCGCGCTTCTACCAGGCGCCGGCGCACATCAAGGCGCAGAACGGCGTGCTGGTGGTGGACGACTTCGGCCGCCAGCGCGTGACGACGACGGACCTGCTGACGCGCTGGCTGATTCCGCTGGAGCGCGGCTGGGACTCGCTCAGCCTGGGGACCGGTGAGAAGCTGACTGTTCCGTT
>JADFTG010000176.1 GCA_022560365.1 Chloroflexota bacterium
CATCGTCGAGCTGCTCGCCCGCACCGGTAATTCGCCCGCCGACAAGCACGTCGTCATCTGCGGCCGCTCAAACATCGTCGGCAAGCCGCTGGCCGGCATCCTGATGCAGAAGAACGAGCGCGCCAACGCCACGGTCACGCTCTGCCACACGGCTACGAAGGCGTTGCCGGAGTTCACCCGCCGCGCGGACATCCTCATCGCCGCGATGGGCGTCGCCGGCGCGATCACAGCAGACATGGTGAAGCCCGGCGCCGTCGTCATCGACGTCGGCAACAACTGGGTCGAGGACGCCAGCCGCAAGTCGGGCCGCCGCCTCGTCGGCGACGTGGACTACGAGCCGGTGCGCGAGATCGCGGGCGCGATCACGCCCGTGCCCGGCGGCGTTGGGCCGATGACGATCGCCATGCTGCTCTCGAACACCGTCTGGCTCGCTGAGCGGTCTGTCTAAGCGGCGCGAACCGGCGTGCGGACTGTGTATAATCGCAGACGCGAAAGGAGTTCGCCATGCATACGCTAGTGAGGATTCCTGCACTTCTTGCCCTGATGGCTGTCCTAATGACGATGAGCGCGCCTTCGGCGTCCGCCGGCGGCGGCTGCAGGGGCGTCGATTTTCAGGACCGGCAGACGACCGAAGTGAGGATGGGGAACAATTGCTACTTTCCGCAGGTGGCGCGCGTCGATGCCGGGCAGTCGCTGACTTTCCTCAACGAGGATCCAGCTGAGCACACCGTGACCGGGCTGATCGCTTCTTTCGGGAGCTACGGCAAGATCGCCGGCGGAGACTCGGTCGCCTACACATTCTCGAGACCAGGCGTCTATCCGTACTTCTGCTTCCTCCACAACGGCATGACCGGGACGATCGTTGTCGGCGACGGAGGATCAGGCGATCCGGAGCTCGACTTCACAACGGCCGTCACCGCCGCCGGCAGTGGTGGTACGAACGCCACAACTGTGGCCGCGATCGCCGCCGCTGCCGCCCTCGGCGGCGCGGCGCTAAGCATGGTCGCAACACGCCTGTTTTCCAGGAAGGCGCTCTAGGCGCTCTGCTCCTCGACGACCTCACTATCGTACGAGTCGGGTCGGCCGAGCCTATCCCAGCGCGCTAGTCCGCCGGAGGTTCGGGAGCGTCGGCGATCATCGCATTGGCGTGCCGGTTCACGGTGAGTTGGAAGACGTCCGGCCGGGCGTAATGGCCGGCGGCGTCGAGCCAGTAGCGCGAGCCAAGCTGCCGCGAGAGGTCGATCTCCGCGTAGAGGATCTCCTCCCTGGCGGCGACCGGCCCGGCGAGGATATCGCCGTCGGGCCCGACGATAGCGCTGTTGCCGATGTTCACCCAATCACCGTCCGGCGGATAAAGGCTCTTGAACTCGTAGCTGTCCGGAATCTCGTCGCGGCGCATGGCGATACAGCAGCCGATGACGTACAGACGCCCTTCCTTCGCGATGTGACGAAGCGTCGCAATCCAGGTGTCCGATGAGTCCCACGTCGAAGCCACATAGATTTGCACACCGGCCGCGTAGAGGGCATAGCGAGCCAACGGCATGTAGTTCTCCCAGCAGATGAGCCCGCCGAGCTTGCCATAGGGGGTATCGAAGACCTCCAGCGTGCTGCCATCTCCGGGCGTCCAGACCAGCCGCTCGGCTGCGGTCGGCACGAGCTTGCGGTGGATACCCATCACCTTGCCCTTGTCGTCGATGTAGACGAGCGTGTTGTAGAGGCTCGTACCGCTGGCGGCGGCGTTCCTCTCGTTGACGCCGATGACGACGTAGCACTTGTTCTTCTTCGCGGCGCGGCAGAGCTTGTCGACGTCGGGTCCGGGCACCGTGACGGACTGATCGAGCAGCTCCGCGTACATCGAGCTGTGCAGGTCGGCCCTGATCGCCGGGGTCACCCAGACCCAGTCCGGGTACGACGGCACGAGCGCCTCCGGAAAGACGACCAGCTTCGCACCGTTGGCGGCCGCCTCGGCCAGCGTTTCGCAGACCTTCTCGATCGTCGCCGCGCGGTCCATGAAGACGGGGGCGATCTGCGCGGCGGCGACGGTAAACTTCCTGGCTCGGGGCATCACTCCTCCGGGGACAGGATAGATGCGCACTCGACGTGGGGGAAGGCCCGCCGGCGACACCCGTTCGGGCTGCATTCGCGTTCAGCGCCTGGCCAGCCGTTTTCAGATGCAGCGTAGATAGGATAGAATCGCAGACGATTCCCCACTCAGAAGCGAGGAACGCCCCTATGAAAGAATACCCCTCGGATAGCATCCGCAACGTCGCACTCGTCGGCCACTCCGGCACCGGCAAGACAACGCTCGCCGAATCGATGCTCTTTGCCGCCGGCGCCGTCACGCGCCTGGGCACCATCGAAGACCACACCACCACCAGCGACTGGGACCCGGACGAGCACAAGCGCAGCTTCAGCCTTAGCCTCTCGATCATTCCGCTTGAGTGGAACAACCGCAAGATCAACATCATCGACACTCCCGGCTACATGGACTTCATGGGCGAAGTGAAGTGCGGCCTGCGCGCCGTCGAGACCGCCCTGATCTCGATCGACGCCGTGTCCAGCCTGCAGGTCGGAACCGAGTTCGCCTGGCGCTTCGCCGACGAGCTGGACCTGCCGCGCGCCTTCTTCATCAACCGCATGGACCGCGACAACGCCGATTTCGAACGCTGCGTTTCCGACATCCAGTCGACGTGGGGCAACAAGTGCCTGCCCGTGACCCTGCCCATCGGCTCCGAGTCCTCGTTCCAGGGAGTCGTCGACCTGCTGACGATGAAGGCGTACACCGGCGATAAGGGCGAGGAAGGCCCCATCCCGGACGACCTGCAGGGCGCCGCTGATCAAGCGAGAGAGAAGCTCATCGAGGCCGCCGCCGAGACCGACGACGCGCTCGTCAACAAGTACCTGGAAGGCGAGGAGCTGACACCTGAGGAACTCTCCGCTGGCATCCGCGCCGGCATCACAACCCGCAGCCTCATCCCGATCTTCGCAGGCGCCGGCACCAGGGTGATGGGAGTCCGGCGCCTTCTCACGGCGATCACCGACTACTTTCCCGCGCCGACCGACCGTTCCGTCCAGGCCGGCGACAAGGAGTTGAAGGCCGATCCCACGGCACCGCTGGCCGCGCTCGTCTTCAAGACGGCCGCCGACCCCTACGTGGGCCGCCTCACGTACTTCCGGGTGCTCTCAGGCACCCTGGAGGGCGACTCCCACGCCTGGAACGCCACGAAGGACGTGGACGAGCGCATCGGCACCGTTTACCACATCTCCGGCAAGACACAGGACCAGGTGCCGCGGATCGTAGGCGGCGATATCGGCGCCGTCGCCAAGCTGGCGGAGACGAAGACCGGCGACACTCTCTGCGCCAAGGGCAGCGACGTCAAGCTCGATCCGATCTCGTTCCCCAGCCCCTCGGCCAGCGCCGCGGTTTCGCCAAAGACCAAGGCCGACCTCGACAAGATGGGCAGCGCCCTCAACCGCATCGTCGAGGAAGACCCCAGCCTGCGCCTCGAACGTAACCCGGACACGGGCGAGATGATCCTCTCCGGCCTCGGCGACTCGCACGTCGAGGTCAACCTGGAGCGGGTCAAGCGCAAGTTCGGTGTCGAGCTGGAGATGCACACCCCGCGCGTGCCCTACCGCGAGACCGTCCGCTCGAAGGGCCAGGCAGAGTACACGCACAAGAAGCAGACCGGCGGCCACGGCCAGTTCGCCCGCGTCGCGCTGGAGATCGGGCCGCTGCCGCGAGGCGAGGGCGTCCAGTTCGAAGACCGCATCGTCGGCGGCTCCGTGCCAAAGCAGTACATCGGTTCGGTGGAGAAGGGCGTCATGGAAGGCGCCCGGGAGGGCGTACTCGCCCACTTCCCGATGGTGGACGCCAAGATCAC
>JADFTG010000177.1 GCA_022560365.1 Chloroflexota bacterium
CAAGGTCATCGAGACGCGCTTCTTCGCCCGCCCGGACGACGACGGCAACCGGCCGGATCACGGCGAGCCGGGCCACCACTGCCGCTGGCCACACTACGCCAAGATCACCGACGAACTGGCCCCCGGCGTGCAGGCGATGGTACGGATCTCCATCGCGCAGCGGCGCAAGATCGCCGAAGGCGACAAGATGGCCGGGCGGCACGGCAACAAGGGCGTCATCGCCCGCATCCTGCCGGTCGAGGACATGCCCCACCTGCTCGACGGCACGCCCGTGGACATCATCCTCAACCCGATCGGCGTGCCGAGCCGCATGAACATCGGACAGGTGCTGGAGACGCACCTGGGCTGGGCCGCCCGCCGCATGGGCTTCCGCGCCGTCTCGCCGGTGTTCGACGGCGGCAACCCGATGACGATCGAAGACTCGCTCTGCCGCCTCTGGATTTGCGAGCAGGCCGGCGCCATCCTCTCCAACGAGCGCGGCTCAGAGAACGGCTCCGGCAACGGCCGCGTCGCGAACGAAATCGGCGAGAACGTTGACGCCGAGAAGGTCCGCAAATGGCTCAAGGACAAGAAACAGGATCCGGACATCGTCTTCGACGACGCGGTGGAGGGAGAGGCGCGCCGCATCGGCCTGGAGCTGTGGCTGGAGCAACAGGGCTCGCGCAGCGCGCGCGGCAAGACGTACGCGCAACTGGACGTTATGGCGCAGAAGCTGCTCCTGAAGAAAGGCCTGACGCCGCCGACCTACGGCAAGCAACACCTGGTCGACGGGCGGACCGGCGATCATTTCGATCAGCCCATCACTGTCGGTTACATCTACATGCTCAAGCTGGTGCACCTGGTGGAGGACAAGATCCACGCCCGGTCCACCGGCCCTTACTCGCTCATCACGCAGCAGCCGCTGGGCGGCAAGGCGCAGTTCGGCGGCCAGCGCTTCGGCGAGATGGAGGTCTGGGCGCTGGAAGCCTACGGCGCGGCGAACATCCTCCAGGAGCTGCTGACGGTCAAGTCCGACGACGTCATCGGGCGCGTGAAGACCTACGAAGCGATCGTCAAGGGAGAGGACATCCAGGAGCCGGGCGTTCCTGAGTCGTTCAAGGTGCTCGTCAAAGAACTGCAGAGCCTTGGCCTGGCCGTGGAAGTACTGAACCAGGAACAGAGAGTGACGTTGGCGGACACGTCGACGGCGGATCTGCCGGACCTCGGCATCGACCTCAGTGGATTCGAAAAAGGGGAGGACCTAGTTGGCTCTGGAAGTTAACGACTTTAACGCGATCCGAATATCCCTGGCTTCCCCGGAGCAGATCCGCTCGTGGTCTTACGGGGAAGTCACCAAGCCGGAGACGATCAACTACCGCACGCTCAAGCCGGAGAAGGACGGCCTCTTCTGCGAGAAGATTTTCGGGCCGACTAAGGACTTCGAGTGCTACTGCGGCAAGTACAAGCGCGTGCGCTACAAGGGCATCGTTTGCGACAAGTGCGGCGTCGAAGTCACGCGTGCCAAGGTGCGCCGCGAGCGTATGGGGCACATCGAGCTGGCATCGCCCGTCGCACACATCTGGTTTGTGAAGGGCACTCCCAGCCGCATCGGCCTCCTGCTGGACATCTCGCCGCGCGCACTGGAACGCGTCCTCTACTTCGCACAGTTCATCGTCACCAAGGTCGACGAGGACCTGCGCAAGGCCGCGCTCGAGCAGCTGCAAAAGGAGATGGACGACGCCGTCGCCGCAAGCGAGGCCTCGAACTCCGAGCGCATAGCCGAGATCGAAAGGGCCACCAAGGAAGCGATCGACAAGGTCGATGGCGAGCGCAAGGCCCGCCTGAAGGCGGCGGACGAGTCCGTCAACGACGAGATCAAGGCGCTCAAAGAGAAGCAGGAAGAGGCGCTCGAGCGCATCGAGGAGATCGGCGAGAAGAAGGTGCCGCGCAAGACGGGTCTCGACGACGACTTCATCCTCGCCAAGCGCGGCGAACTGCTGCCCAAGAAGGCCGCCGACAAGATCAAGAAGGAAGTCGAGAAGCGGACCAAGGCGCTAGAGGCCAGCCGCCCGAAGCGCAAGGAGGAAGCCGAGGCGGCGCTGGAAGCCGACATCGAGAAGGCACGTGAGGCCGCGCTGGCCGAAATGGAGCCGCTGCGCCGCCAGGTCAACGAGGAGCGAGACGCTGTGCGCGCCGAGTTCCTGGAGCGCATGGAGGTGATCGAGGACCTCAAGGACCCGATCCGCGACGACGAGTGCACGATCCTCCCGGAGGCAAGCCTGCGCGAGATGCAGGACGCCTACCCGGGCCTGGTCAAGGCCGGAATGGGTGCCGAGGCCGTGACCCAGATCCTCGAGCGCGTCGAACTCGACCCACTGGCGCTTCAGCTCCGCGTTGAGGTCCAGGAGTTCAGCGGTCAGCGCCGAAAGAAGGCGACGAAGCGGCTGCGCGTCGTCGAAGCGCTGCGCAGGAGCGGCAACAAGCCCACCTGGATGGTCCTGGGCGTTCTGCCCGTGCTGCCGCCGGACCTGCGCCCCATGGTGCAGCTGGACGGCGGCCGCTTCGCCACGAGCGACCTCAACGACCTCTATCGCCGCGTCATCAACCGCAACAACCGCCTGAAGAGGCTGCTGGAGCTGGGCGCGCCAGAGATTATCATCCGCAACGAAAAGCGCATGCTCCAGGAAGCGGTAGACAGCCTGATCGACAACGGCCGCCGCGGCCGCGCCGTCTCCACCGCCGGAAACCACAAGCTGAAGAGCCTCTCAGACATGCTCAAGGGCAAGCAGGGGCGCTTCCGCCAGAACCTGCTGGGCAAGCGCGTCGACTACTCCGGCCGCTCGGTCATCGTCGTCGGCCCAGAGCTCAAGCTCCACCAGTGCGGCCTCCCCAAGAAGATGGCGCTGGAGCTGTTCAAGCCGTTCGTCATGCACGGCCTCGTCGCGCGCGGTCTGGCGCACAACATCAAGTCCGCCAAGCGCTTCGTGGAGCGCGCGCGCCCGGAGGTCTGGGACATCCTGGACGAGGTGATCAAGAAGCGCCCGGTACTGCTTAACCGCGCGCCGACGCTGCACCGCCTCGGCATCCAGGCGTTCGAGCCCGTCCTCATCGACGGCAGCGCGATCCAGATTCACCCGCTGGTCTGCACCGCTTTCAACGCCGACTTCGACGGTGACCAGATGGCCGTGCACGTCCCCCTTTCGCGTGCATCTGTGGCCGAAGCGCGGCAGATCATGCTCTCCAGCAAGAACCTGCTCTACCCCTCCAACGGCGAGCCAGTCGTCGCACCGACCCTGGACATCGTCCTCGGTTGCTACTACATGACCGAGGAGAAGGCCGGGACCCGCGGCGCCTTCAAGGAAGGATCACCGCCGAGCGGGATCTACAGCTCGTTTGACGAGGCGCGAATGGCCTACGCCACAGACAACCTTGACCTGCGCGCC
Source organism: Chloroflexota bacterium (assembly GCA_022560365.1). Lineage (GTDB taxonomy): Bacteria > Chloroflexota > Dehalococcoidia > SM23-28-2 > RBG-16-64-32 > CF-162. The sequence goes on from JADFTG010000177.1 coordinate 3,423, forward strand.
CCATCCGCGCGCGCGACGCAAAGACAGACGGTAAGCTGATCGAGACGACGGTTGGCCGCATCATCTTTAACGAAGTCGTGCCGGAGGGGATCGCCTTCCGCAACGAGAAGATGGACCGCAAGGCGATCAAGGAACTCGTAGCCGAATGCATCGACGTGCACGACAACGAGGTTGTCGCCGAAATGGTCGACCTGATGAAGGACGTCGGCTTCGAGTACGCCACGAAGTCAGGCATCTCGATCGCGATGAACGACCTCCGCCTGCCCGAGGAGAAGGCGGGGCTGCTCGCCGAAGCCGACGCCAACGTCGCCGAGATCGACGATCAGTTCGATCAGGGCCTGATCACCAAAGACGAGCGCTACGATCAAACGATCGCCATCTGGCGCAAGACGACGGAGGACGTGCAGCACGTCATCCAGAACCGGCTCGAGGAATACGGCGGGGTC
>JADFTG010000178.1 GCA_022560365.1 Chloroflexota bacterium
AGCGAGTGTCCATCAAGGATGTGCCGGACGGCTGGCGGATCATGGACGTGGGCGAGATGACGGTGAACGTGTTCGCAAAGGCGCTGGAGGGCTGCAAGACGGTGGTCTGGAACGGCCCGATGGGCGTCATCGAGTTTGGCTCGTTCGCCCACGGGTCGCACCGGCTGGCGGGGGTGGTGGCCAACTTGAAAGAGGCTACGACGATCCTGGGCGGTGGCGAGACGGCGGCGGTGGTGGAGCAGCTGGGGATCGCGGGCCGGTTCTCGCACGTGAGCACGGGCGGCGGCGCGGCGCTGGAGCTCCTGGAGGGGCGGGAGCTGCCGGGGGTGGCGGCGCTGGAGGACGCGTAGGGCTGCGGCGGGAACGAGACAGGGGACAGGAGACACGGAACATGGGACATGGGACACGGGACACTGATCTGAGACGCGGGGGATGAGTCATGTGTCGCGTGTTGGGGATACACTCTTTGGAGTGGATGAGTTGACATGTGCAGTCTCGCGCGACTTCGACGATGGGTGCGGTGGCCGATGGTGGCAGCAGCAGCGGCCGTGTTCCTCGGTGTCAGTCTTGTCTCTTGCGGGGCCGATAGAGGCAGTTACGTCGCTGCAAATGAGATGATTCTGGCGAGTCTATCGGTGCCGGAGGGCGCGGAGGAGAAGAGCCGCAGCTCCAGCCCGTACTGGCTGACCGACCAGCCCGGTGCTGACGGCTACACGACGAACGTTGTATATACCGTCGCCGAAGGAACAACGGATGAGGATATCCTGCGGTTTTACGTCGACACGCTTGGCAGAGAATGGGAGCACTGCCGAGGAGAAATCCCGGTCATCCAGCTGGGGGCACCGGGCAGCCCATCGCCGAGTCCGATTGGCCGCATGCTTTCCGAGACTTTCTTCCGGAACGGTGCAAACGTGTCGGTTCTAGCGGGTAACCTGTCGCCCATGGCGTATGCAGGGACGTTTGAGGTCTCCATCGACCACAATGCTTACCGCAACTTCTGCAGCGGTGAGGATCTGCGCTGAGCGCCGCGGGGCGCGGGCATTCTCGTACACTACTGAGCATGAGCATGCCGAAGAAAGCCCTGACGACGCTTGAGTACGAGAAGGTCGTTGAGCGGCTGGCGGGGCGCTGCTATACGGAGCGCGGCCGGGCGCTGGCGGCCGGTTTGACGCCGTCGTCCGACTACGCCGAGGTGCTGCACCGCCAAAGGCTGACCGCCGACACGCGGCGGCTGATCGAACTGAAGCCGAACCTGTCGCTGTCGGACGTGCACGACGTGGGTGGGGTGGTGGAGGCGGCGGCGCTGGGCCGGCAGTTGGAGCCGCAGGAGCTGCTGGACGTGAGGGTGACGCTGGACGCGGCCCGCCACCTGTACAAGACGGTCGAGAAGGTGCGCATACACATGCCGTTCCTGGCGGAGGTGGCGGAGCGGATCGCCGACTTCCGCGACGTGGTGAGCGAGATCGGGCGCTGTATCGACGGCAAGGGCGAGGTGCTGGACTCGGCTTCGCCGGCGCTGAGGACGCTGAGGCACGAGTCGCGAGTCGCCCACGAGCGGCTGACGTCGCGGCTGCAGGAGGTGCTGAACAAGAGCAGGACGGCGCTGCAGGAGCCGATCATCACGCTGCGGGACGGCCGCTACGTGGTGCCGGTGAAGGCGGAGCTGCGCTCGCAGCTGCCGGGGATCGTGCACAACGTGTCATCGAGCGGGGCGACGGTGTTCCTGGAGCCGATGGAGACGGTGGAGATGGGCAACAAGTGGCGCGAGCTGCAGGCCGAGGAGGAGCGGGAGATCGGGCGCATCATGCGCGACCTGTCGGCGATGGTCGGTGCGCAGGCGGAGGAGGTGGCGACGGCGCTGACGGCGCTGGCCGAGATCGACGTTCTGGTCGCGAAGGTGCGATACGGCGAGTCGATCGGCGCGACGCAGCTGCCTCACGACGACGCCGAGCAGCGCTGGCTGACGGAGGAGCCGGGATCGCTCTACCTGCAGAACGCGCGGCACCCACAGCTGACGGGCGACGTCGTGCCGGTGAGCGTGTGGGTGGGCGAGGGCGGACCGACGTCGCGGGAGGCGTCGTCCGGGGATCCGTTTACGGTGCTGCTGATCACGGGGCCGAACACCGGCGGCAAGACGGTGGCGCTGAAGACCGTCGGCCTGCTGGCGCTGATGGCGCAGGCGGGGATACCGGTGCCGGCGGAGAAGGACAGCCGCCTGCCCGTCTTCGACGCGGTGTTCGCCGACATCGGCGACGAGCAGTCGATCGAGCAGTCGCTGTCGACGTTCAGCTCGCACATGGGCAACATCATCTCGATCCTGCGGGCGGCGACGCATCGCTCGCTGGTGCTGCTGGACGAGCTGGCGGCGGGGACGGACCCGGTGGAGGGCTCGGCGCTGGCGCAGTCGATCCTGACGTACCTGCTGCGGATCAGCTGTTTGACGATCGCGACGACGCACCACGGCGAGCTGAAGGCGTTCGCGCATTCGACGGCGGGGATCAGCAACGCTTCGGTGGAGTTCGACGCGGAGTCGCTGGCGCCGACGTTCCGGCTGCACATCGGCCTGCCGGGGCAGTCGAACGCGCTGGCGATCGCGGAGCGGCTGGGGATGCCGGCGGAGGTGCTGGCGGAGGCGCGCGAGGGGATCTCGCCGGACCGGCTGCAGATCGAGTCGCTGATATCGGACCTGCACAAGCACCGCGACGAGGCGCAGACGGCGAGCGAAGAGCAGCGCAGCGCGGCGGGCGAGGCGCGAACGGCGCGGGCGCGGGTGACGAAGGAGCTGAAGTCGCTGGAGGCGAACCGCAACCGGCTGATCGAGGAGACGCGCAAGGAGATGGAGGCGGAGCTGCAGAAGACGCGCGTGCGGCTGCTGGAGGCGCAGAAGGAGCTGGCGCAGGCGGAGCGGCTGAGCGTGTTCGAGCGGGCGAAGGTGGTGGAGACGGTGCAGAAGGAGACGGAGGCGGTGGCGGAGGTCGTGAAGAAGGTGCAGAAGCGCGAGCGCCGGAGGACGAGCGGGCCGCTGCCGGAGATCGGGCCCGGCGACCGCATCTATCTGCACGACGTGCCGACGCCGGGCGAGGCGATCACGGCTCCGGACTCGTCGGGCGACCTGGAGGTGAAGCTGGGGTCGCTGCGGGCGCGGGTGAACGTGAAGCAGATCGAAGCGGTCGAGAAGGGGACAGGAGACAGGGGACAGGAGACAAGGGATTACGAGCCTTCGTTGATGCCGGTGGCGATGGCGTCGCCGGAGCTGGACCTGCGCGGGCTGAGCGTGGACGAGGCGCTGATCTTGATCGACCAGCGGCTGGACGAGGCGGTGCGGTCGGGGGTGAAGGAGCTGCGGATCATCCACGGGAAGGGGACGGGGACGCTGCGGCGGGCGGTGCGGGAGATGCTGGCGAAGCACACGCTGGTAGAGAGCCACGCGGAGGCGGAACGGCGCGAGGGCGGCGACGGGGTGACGGTGGTGGAGCTGTGATGCACCACCGGCAAATTCTTATTTCGAACAACACACCTGGGAGAACCGTATCATGAAACGACTCTTAACACTCAGCTTCATCAGCCTGCTGTTTTTGTGGGCCGGCACTTTGTATGCAGGCGGGAAGCCGCAGATCTCGCTCCACGGCAAACCGCTGACCCTGATGGGCACCACGTTGCAGAAGGGTCAACCCTTGCCGGCGTTGTCGCTCCCCGACAGTGGATTGACCATGACCGACCTGCAATCGTTCAAAGGCAAAGTAACGATCATCAGCATCGTGCCGTCCATCGATACCAAAGTCTGCGAGCAGCAAACCCATATCCTGAGTGAAGAAAACGGCGGGCTGGACCCAACGGTGCGGCTGGTCA
>JADFTG010000179.1 GCA_022560365.1 Chloroflexota bacterium
TCAGCGAGCGTGTCCAGCCGCGCATCTCGCGGCGTCCGGATTCGGATGCTGCTCTACCCGCCGCCATCAATCAAGGATCTCTGCGATGCGCTCTTCGAGGTCGGACTGTCCGATCGCGCCCTGGACGTTCGTGCCCTGCACTTCGGCTTCGAACGGACCGATAAAAAGGCTCTCGATGACGCCGTCGCGGCCGATGAAGTAGGTCGCGGGCAGGCCGAGCAGCCGGTAGTCGTCGCCCACCTCGCCGTCACGGTCGATGAGCACCGGGAAGTTGATCCCGAAGTCGTCGACGAACGGACGGATGATCGATTCGCTCTCCTGGAGGTTAAGCCCGACGACAACGAGGCCCTCGTCGCGGTGAACGTCGTAGGCCTCGATGAACTGGGGCATCTCCTTGCGGCAGGGCGCGCACCAGGTCGCCCAGAAGTTGAGCACGACGGGCTGACCGCGGAAGTCGCTGAGGCGCGTCTCGTCACCGTTGAGCGCCTCCAGCAGGAAGTCGGGCGCCAGCGCGCCTTCTTCCGCCTTGATGCTGGCGCCCGCCGGGACGAGCGCCGCCGGCAGGTCTACCGGGCCGTAGCGCTCACCGGTGCTGCTGACGCCGCCGCTGTCGCGAGCTTCGATCCACCAGATTACACCGGCGATGGCGACGACGACCGCCACCGGATACAGCCAGCGTCGAGCGAAGCTGCGCCGGGACGGCTGCCGCGGCAGGTCAGCGGCATCATCGGTCATGGCCAGTAAAGGATACGCTGGTGAGGCGCTGCGGGCATCACTGGCCGAAGAAGGCGTCCGTGTAGAGGGCGCGCACAACTTCCGGCGGCTCTCCTTCGCCCAGGAACGAAGTACCGATGCGCAGCTCGAAGTGCAGGTGGTTCTCGAAGCCCGGGTTCGTTACCGACTCGGGCGTGCCGGAGTCGCCGACGAAGCCGATGACGTCGCCCCGCTCTACATTAGCGCCCACAAGCAGGTCCTCAGGAACGCCCTCCAGGTGGGCGTAGCGCGTTATGAAGCCGTCCCCGTGGTCGATCCAGACCTGACGCCCGCGGAAGCGGTCGAGCGTGGCGGTGTCGGTGAAGCCCTGCGCCGCCACCTTCGCCAGCAGATCGTCCAGCTCGCTCTGCGTCGTCGGCTTGTAGATATGATCGGCGCGGATCACCCGGCCGGCCTTCGCCGCCAGCGCCGGCGTGCCCATCTCGACGTCGACGCAGGCGAAGTCGGTGAAGAAGTCGACGCCCTCGTGCACACCGTTGCGGTACTCGCGCGGCGCGTTCGGCAGCTGGTTGTCTTCGATCGGTATGCAGGCACCGGCGACGGGGATCAGCCAGCCGGTGCCCGCGGGATTGTCGATCTCGATGGAGGGGTCGAGTGTCGGGGCGGAAGAGGCGGGCTGAGGAACGGTCGAGCCGACGATGCGCAGGACCTGCCCGACGCTAAGCAGTGAGTCCAGCGTCAGCCCGTTCGTCGAGACCAGCGTCTCGACCGAGATGCCAAAGCGGTCGGCGATCGCACCGAGAGTGTCGCCGTCCTCCACCGTGTAGTCAAAATCGCGGGGCGTAGCAGTCGGCGCTTCGGTCGGAGGGATCGTGGGCGTCGGCGATGCGGACGCGGCGAGCTGCGTTGGCGTCGCCTCGTTCGCGCCGGACCCGCCACCGCAGGCGGCCGACACCAAAACGGCGGCCGCGAAGACCGCCGTGGTGGCGAAGCCGATGAGCGTTCGCCTACTTCTTGACGGGATAGCCCTCTTCCTCCATCGCCGCCTCGACGCCGCCCAGCGGCGTCTGGCCGGGATCGTACTCGACCACGACCTGTTTGCCGTCCGGGTCGCCGGATATGAACTGCACACCGGGCAGCTTCTCGACCGAAGTCCGTATGGTCTGGATGCAGTGATCGCAGGAGATGTCCGGGGCTTCCAAGGTCGCGCGTTCCATAGTCAACCTCCTCAGTCAACCTCCCCGGCGGATGATGCTCCGCCGTGTCGCCAGGCGCAGCGCTTCAGAGTGCGCCTGCTCTTCTACCATATCGTCCAGCGGTGCCAGCCGCACGTCCCCGTTCTGCCTGGCCAGCGCGAGCGCGATGAGGTGGTCGGCGAAGTGCGGGTTCTTGGGCAGCAGCGAGCCGTGCAGGTACGTCCCGTAGACGTTGCGATAGACGGCGCCCTCGCCGCCGTCGTCGCCGTTGTTGCCGAAGCCCGTCACGATGCTGCCGAGAGGACGCGCCCGCGGGCCCAGGTGCGTCCGGCCCCCGTGGTTCTCGAAGCCGACCAGCGTGTCGCCCGCCCACTCGACGACCACGTTGCCGACGAAGCGTTTGGCATCCGCTCCCGGGTGCTCCGTCCAGAGGTCGAGCAGGCCGATGCCGGGCAGCTGCTCGCCCTCCGCCGAGCGATAGTAGGCGCCCATCAGCTGGTAACCGCCGCAGACTGCCAGCAGCACGCCGTCGCCTTCGACGTACTCCTGGAGCGCCTCGCCCTTCACATCGCGCAGGTCGTCCGCCACGCGGCGCTGCTCGGCGTCCTGCGCGCCGCCGATGAAGACGAGATCGTACGCTCCGGGGTCGAAGGCGTCGCCGATCGAGAGTTCGTCGAGCTCGAACTCGATCGCGCGGCGCTTGCAGCGACGCTCGAAGCACATGATGTTGCCGCGGTCGCCGTAGATATTCATCAGCTTCGGGTAGAGGTGCGCGAGACGTAATTTCACCGCTTATCGCCCTCCCAGAACGCGCCGCGTCCGGCCCAGCGGCCGAGGATGTTGCGCACGTTCAGCATCGCCGTGTAAGTCGGGATCACGTACAGCGTGCCGCCCTCCGGCGTCGCGGCGATCGCCCGGCGCAACGCCAGCGCCGCGTCGTGCTCGACTTCGGGCCGCTCACCCAGGCCGGCGTACTTCAGGCGCAGCGCCATGTCCCAGGCGCGACGCCCCGAGACGACGAGCGAAGCGACGCTCCCGGACAGGAGCTCGAAGTCGACGTCCCAGATCCAGGAGATGTCCCGCCCGTCGGCGATGTCGTCGTTCAGGAAGACGGCCAGGTGCTTCGGTGCGCCGTCCGCGATGATCGTGCGGATCACCTGGTTCACACCGGCCGGGTTCTTGGCGAGGATCACCTGCACGGCGCGGCCGTCGACCGCCAGCCGCTCCTGGCGCCCGAACGCGGCGGTGGCGCCGGCCAACCCCCGCTCGATCGCCTCCGTTTCGATGCCCAGCGCGACGGCCAGAGCAGTTGCCGCGGCAGCGTTGTAGGCGTTGTAGAGGCCGACGAAGGGCAGGCGCACGCTGATCTCGCCAGCGAGCGTCGTCAGCGTCACGTTCATCCCGTCGTCCGCCGTCGTCAGCGACGAGACGGCGACGTCCGGCGTTGGCCGCGCGCGCCGACAGCCAGGGCAGCGCCAGTGACCGAGATGCCCGTAGAACACGACCGTGTACTCGAGCTCGGCGCCGCAGGCGTAACACCAGCGCGCGTCCGCGGCGTGCTCCAGCGGCCCGCCGGCCTGCGTCTCGTCGTCGACGCCGTAGAGGACGACCTTTCCCAGCGCGACGTCGGACAGTGAGGCGACGGCCGGATCGTCGGCGTTGAGCGCCAGCGTCACTTTGGCCGGAAACGAGCGCACGGCCGACCGCCAGAGCGTGGCGACGGTCTCGACTTCGCCGTAGCGGTCGAGCTGATCGCGGAAGAGGTTCGTGAAGAGCACGGCTCGGGGCTTGACGTTGCGGGCGACCAGCGGCATCGTCGCCTCGTCCACCTCGAAGATACCGACGCGCTTCTTGCGCGCCGGAAAGCTGCCGTCCCAGCTCGCCGCTTCGGCGAGGGCGGCGGCGACACCTCGCATCATGTTCGAGCCCTCTCGGT
>JADFTG010000180.1 GCA_022560365.1 Chloroflexota bacterium
GACGAGGATCTCGTCCGGCTCGAGCTGATGGCCCGCCGCCTCGATGCGCTGTCCGCCGGCGACGGCCGCGGCGACCTCGGCGGCGTCCATCGCGGCGAGCGCCTCCCTGATCTGCGCGACGGCCGCGCCGTACTTGGGGCCGAGCACCGGCAGGTTGGGCCGCACCTCGTAGCGGAGGAAGTCCGATTCGTCGTGGATCGGTACCAGCTTGCGCACGTTGAGCTCGTCCAGGAGCTGCGATTCCAGCCGGCGAAGGGCCTCCTCCTCGGCGGGGTCGCGCAGCTTCACGAAGAGCTGGGCGAGCGGCTGTCGCACCTTGATCCCCGCTTTGCTGCGGGCCGACCGTCCCAGCGAGGCGAGGCGCATCACCAGCCGCATCGCGTCGTTGAGCGCCTGGTCTATCAGCGCCGGGTCTGACTCTGGCCAGTCGCAGAGGTGGACGGAGGGCGGCGCTTCGTCGTCGTGCGAACGCACCAGGTTCTGGTAGAGCTCTTCGGCCAGGAACGGGGTGTAGGGCGCGAGCAGCTTCGCCAGAGTGACCAGGCATTCGTGGAGCGTCTCGTAGGCCGACCGCTTGTCGGCGTCGTCCTCGGACTTCCAGAAGCGGCGGCGGCTGCGGCGCACGTACCAGTTCGAGAGGTCGGTCACGAAACCCTGGATCGCGCGGCCCGTCGTCGTCGGATCGTACTCATCGAGGCCGTCCGTCACCTTCCGCACGAGCGCGTTCAGCTCGGAGAGCACCCAGCGGTCGAGCTCAGTCCGCTCGCCGGGCCCGCTCTTGGGCGGATCGAAGCCATCGAGGTTAGCGTAGGTGACGAAGAAGCTGTACGTGTTCCAGTACGTCAGGAAGAACCGCCGCAGCGACTCCTGCACGAGCTTGATGGAGAAGCGACGGGCGTCACCCGGACGTGTCGCCGTATAGAGGTACCAGCGCAGAGCGTCCGCCCCGGTCTGGTCGATGACCTCGAACGGATCGACCGCGTTGCCCAGGCTCTTGCTCATCTTCCGGCCCTTCTCGTCCAGGATATGGCCGGTGCAGATGACGTTACGGAAGGCGATCGACTCGGGCGCCTCCTCGATCGAGTTCAGCAGCACCGCCTCCGCGTGCAGCGTGTAGAACCAGCCGCGGGTCTGGTCCACCGCCTCGCAGATGAAGTCCGCCGGGAAGTTGGCGCGAAACTTCTCTTTGTTTTCGTGCGGGTAGTGCCACTGCGCGTACGGCATCGCGCCCGAGTCCAGCCAGACGTCCATCAGCTCCGGTGCGCGCTTCGCCACGCCGTCGCACTCGGCGCACTTCAGCTCGATGCGGTCGATGTACGGCCGGTGGAAGTCGTCGAGCGCGTCCACGGCCGCCGGGTCGGCGGCGCGCTCTCTCAGCTCCGCGCGCGAGCCGATGCACTGGTTGGCGCCGCAGGACGTGCACCCCCAGATCGGCAGCGGCGTGCCCCAGTAGCGCTCGCGGCTGAGCGCCCAGTCGACGTTGTTCTGCAGCCAGTTGCCGAAGCGGCCGTGCTTGATGTGGTCCGGATACCAGTTGATCTTCTCGTTGCTCTCGATCAGGCGGTCCTTGACGGCGGTTGTGCGGATGTACCAGGTCGGCTTGGCGTAGTAGAGCAGCGGCGTGTCGCAACGCCAGCAGAACGGGTACGTATGCTTGATCACGTCCTGCTTGAGAAGGAGATTGCGCGCCGTCAGGTCGTCCATGATCCCGGCGTCGGCGTCCTTGACGAACTGCCCGGCCCAGGGCGAGCCGTCCGCCATGTTCCCGCGCAGGTCCACCGGCTGGAGGAACAGCAGGCCCTTCTCCTTGCCCAGCGCAAAGTCCTCGGCCCCGAACGCCGGCGCGACGTGCACGACGCCGGTGCCATCATCGAGCGACACGAAGTCCCCGCCGAGCACGACGTAGGCGTTCTCAACCATCCCCAGGTCGTCCACGGACGCCAGCCGGCCGTCCTGCGCCGTGTCGAACCAGGACGCCGCCACGCCCCACGACAGCGGCTCGTACAACGGCTCGTAGTGCAGCCCGACAAGGGCCGAACCCGGCAGCGTGGCCACCTCGGTCACTTCCTCCGGCACGTCCTGGCGGCGCTCAGAGGCGACGATGATGCGATCGTCGTCGATCTCGAACACCGAGTACGCAGCATCTGGCTTGACGGCGAGCGCGGTATTGCCGGGCAGCGTCCACGGCGTCGTCGTCCAGGCGACGACAAAGACATCGCCGCCGGCTGCCGGGAGCTTGTCGCCGAGCGCGGCCACGGACTCCTCCGTGAGGCGAAACTTCACAAAGACCGACGGGTCCGGCGTGTCCTCCTTATAGCCAAGCGCCACCTCCGCGTCGGACAGCGACGTCTCGCAGCGAGGACAGTGCGGCGTCGAGCGCCGGTCCTGGTAGATCAGCCCCTTGTCCCACAGGCTCTTGATCACCCACCAGACGGACTCGATGTACTCGTTGTCATAGGTGACGTACGGGTCCTCCATGTCGATCCAGAAGGCGATGCGTTCGGTCAGCTTCGCCCACTCTTTGACGTAGCGGAAGACCGACTCCCGGCAGCGACGGTTGAACTCCTCGACACCGAACTCCTCGATCTCCGGCTTGCTCTTGAGGCCCAGCTCGCGCTCCACCTCCAGCTCAACGGGCAGTCCGTGCGTGTCCCAGCCGCCCTTGCGGGGCACGCGGTAACCGCGCATCGTCTTGTAGCGCGGGAAGAGGTCCTTGAACGCGCGCGTCAGGACGTGGTGAACGCCCGGCCGGGCGTTCGCCGTCGGCGGCCCCTCATAGAAGACGTACGTCTTCTCCTCCGGGCGCGCCTCGACGCTCTTCTTGAACGTATCGTGTCGCTTCCAGAACTCGAGAATCTCCTCCTCAAGCCTCGGGAAGCTCTGCCTGCTGTCTACCGGCTCGAACATGACTAACCTCTTACCGTGGCGCGCAATCAAAAAGCCCGTCCCCCGTAGGGACGGGCCGTATGGCTCGCGGTACCACCCTGCTTCTCCAACGTGTCGGAGCGCTCGTTCCTGGCGCACGGTCTCCGCCGTGGCGAAAACTTATACGCTTGCCTCTGCTAACGGGGGCTTCCGGCCGAGCCTACTTCCCTTCCGGGGTTCGGTCGGCAGCTCGAGAGTGATCTTCCGGCGGCTCTGCCACGCCCCGCTCCCACCATCCGGGGCTCGCTAAGCCAGCATCGGCTACCGTACTCGTCTCCGTCTTCGCCTTTCGCACGTCTTCGGTTGTGCAAATCAGTGTACGGGCGGCGCGCAAAGGCGTCAAACCTCCGTTGACAACGCTAGCATGGCATGCTCCACTGCTATATAGGAGCTAGACATGGTGGTTGAGCAGAATGGGAACGTGACGTTGACTAAGGCTGAGCTGCGTCAAATGATCGACACCGAGGCGCGGATGCGACTAGAGATGACGGGTGATGAGTTCATCAAGCGCTTTAACGAGGGCACCCTGCATGACACTCCTGCTGTACGCGATGTCGCCATGCTTCTGAAGCTTGACTCTTAGGTACTCCCACGACCAGGCAATTCAGGACTATATCGATCATCTGAACAGCTTGTTCAACACAACGATTTCTGAAAGCCGCTTGGCCCTGCTTGAGGTGACCGGCGGAAGCGATCAAAGGCATATCGTTCGCTTTCAGAGTCGGCGGATGCCCTTGGAGTTGAACCCGTCCGGCTTTCTCAATTTTCAGCAGCTTGTTCATCGTGTCCAAGATCACGTCGAGGTCACTCAAGCAACCTACGTGTTCTCCAATTCAGAAGA
>JADFTG010000181.1 GCA_022560365.1 Chloroflexota bacterium
GGGGACGAGAGGGCGAGTCCTACCATCTGTCCGACCCGGCGCGGTTCTGGTCGTACATGCGGGCTCGCCTTGGCGATACGGAGCCGACCGAGCGTCTGGAGTCGCCGTCCGAGATTACGCTGCCGCCCAGCGGCGTCACCGATGGCGTTGTCTCGGAACTCGCAGCCGTCGTGGGCGCCCAGAGCGTCTCGACTGACGCCGCCGCCCGCGCCGTCTTCAGCCTCGGCAAGGGATACAAGGACCTGGTGCGCATCCGCCGCGGCGAGGTGCCGAACCCAACGGACGTCGTCGTTACTCCGGGAACGGAGGAGCATGTGCTGGAACTCCTGCGGCTGGCGCGGCGCCACGGGCTGGACGTCATCCCATTCGGCGGTGGCACCTACGTCGTTGGTGGCGTCGAGCCTGCCGGCGGCCGGACTTCGATCACCCTCGACCTGGCTGAGCTGAGCAGGCCGCTGGCCATCGACCAGCACTCGGCCACGGCCACGGTGCAGGCCGGCATCATGGGCCCCGATCTGGAGCGCTTCCTCAACCCCAGCGGCTTCACCCTCGGCCACTTCCCGCAGTCCTTCGTATACTCGACCGTCGGTGGCTGGATCGCGACCCGCTCGGCCGGCCAGAACTCGACGCACTACGGGACGATCGCGGAGCTCGTACAGTCGATGCATCTCGCTCACCCGGACGGTCTGCTCACCACCCCGAACGTACCTGCCGCGGCCGCCGGTCCGGACCTCGTGCAGGTGGTCACCGGATCAGAGGGCACGCTGGGTGTCATCACTCAGGCCACGCTGCGCCTGTCTCGACTGCCCGAATACGATGACTTCCGGGGCTACCTCCTGCCGTCGTTTGCGGAGGGCGTCGAGGCTGCGCGCGAGATCATGCAGTCGGACCTCTCTCCCTCGGTTCTCCGGCTCTCCGACGAGGCGGAGACGGAATCGGCGCTGGCGCTGCGGGCGCCGCCAGAAGGGTTCGCCGGCGTTGTCGAGCGTGTCGGCCGCTGGTACCTGGGGCGGCGCGGCCTCAGCCTGGAGTCGGGGTCGGTGATGATCCTCGGTTTCGAAGGCAACGAGGCCGATGTCCGGCACCAGCGGGCGGCGGCAAAGCGGATTCTCGGCCGCCATGGCGCCTTCTCGATCGGCAAAGGCGCCGGCAGAGCGTGGAAGCGCGGACGGTACGATGCGCCTCTCCTCCGGGACATGCTCCTGGATCACGGTCTCATGGCCGACACGCTGGAGACGGCCGTGCCCTGGGACCGCTACCTCGCCCTTCACGCCGCCGTGCGCGACGCTCTCTACGGCGCGCTGGGTGAGCGCAGCGTCGTCATGGCCCACCTTTCGCACTCCTACCGCGACGGGGGCTCGATCTACTACACGTTCCTGGCGCCACAGGAGAAGGGCGCGGAGGTGGAGCAGTGGGAGCGCGTAAAGGCCGCGGCCACGGATGCGATCGTCCGCAACGGCGGCGCGCTGAGTCACCACCACGGCATCGGGGCGGACCACCGTCGCTGGATGCCCGGCTACCTGGGCGAGCAGGGCGCTCGCTGGCTCTCCGCGATCAAGACCGCACTCGATCCCGATGACATCCTCAACCCTGGCAAGCTCGTGCCGCCCTCGACGGAAGCGGACCGATCCCCTCCGGCTGCGGACGATGGCTGAGCCCGTCTCCCTGCCGGTTCGTCGCCCGCTGCGTGGCGACATGCTGGAGCGCCTCCGCCGCGAGACGTTCGACCTCGCGGTCGTCGGTGGCGGCATCACCGGCGCCTGGGTCGCACGGGACGCCGCGATGCGTGGACTTAGTGTGGCCCTCGTCGAACGGGGCGACTTCGCATCCGGCACCAGCAGCCGCTCGTCACGCCTCGTACACGGTGGCCTTCGCTACCTGCGACACGCGCACATCAGCCTCGTGCGAGAGGGGCTGCGCGAGCGCGGGCGGCTGTTGCGCCTCGCTCCGCACCTCGTGCGGACGATCCCCTTCACGCTGCCCGTCTACAGGGGCGGCCGGGACAACCCTCTGCTGCTTCGGATCGGCCTCACCGGCTACGATGTCCTGGCTGGCCGGCAGGGCATCGGCCGGCACCGCGCCCGGTCGCGCGAGCAGCTGATCGAAGACGAGCCCGCCCTGCGTAGTGAAGGTCTCCGCTCCGGATTCCGGTACTTCGACGCGATCACGAACGACGCTCGCCTCACGCTGAGCCTTGTGCTGTCGGCGACCGACCACGGCGCCGCCGTGGCGAACTACGTCGAAGCTGCGTCGCTGGAGATGACGGGAGGGCGCACCAGCGGCGTGAACTGCCGCGACGTCGTAGGCGGCGATGAACTCACCGTCCGTGCCCGAACCGTGATCGGTGCCGCCGGCCCGTGGACAGACGAGTGGCGCAGCAGGTTCAGCGAAGGCGCCGTCCTGCGTCCGACGAAGGGTATCCACATCGTGCTTCCGCGCGAGCGACTCCACACGGACTCTGTTGTCGCCTTTTACTGGCAAGAGCGGCCGTTGTTCGTCGTTCCGGCCGGGCGTTACAGCTACGTGGGAACGACCGACACTGACTGGTCAGGCGACGCGGGCGAGGTGGAGGCCGACGCCGCGGACGTTGGCCTGATTCTCGATGCGATAAACGGCAACTTCAATGTCGACCTAACCCCGGCCGACGTGACCGCAACGTGGGCGGGCGTGCGCCCGCTCATCGCGGAGGAAGGATCGCCCTCTCCGTCCGCCGTGTCCCGAGACTTCGAAGTCATCGAGGGCCCGCCGGGCGTCTACGCGATCGTTGGCGGCAAGCTCACAAATGCGCGCGCGATGGCGGAGCGCGTCGTCGACCGAGTCGTCGAAGCCGAGGCTGATGTCCTCTCGCGGAGTCCGGCTCGCTGCCGGACGTCGCGCGCGCGCCTGCCGGGCGCGCCGTCACACTTCGATCGCTATCGCGCACAAGCCGTGGCTGCCCTCAAGCGTGGCTGGGACATCTCTAGCGAGGCAGCGGGGCATCTCGTGGACACGCACGGGACGGACCACGTTCGGGTCTTGGCCCAGGCTCGGAACGACCCCGAACTGCTCGAACCCGTCGTGCCGGGCTCGCCCGTCCTGCTCGCCGAGGCTGCGTTCGCGGCGGAGGCGGAGATGGCGGTGAGTCTTGAGGACTTCATGCGCCGCCGCAGCGACCTGATGCTGTTCAGCTCAGAAGCGGGCTGCGTCGCTGCCGAGCGGGTAGCATCGATTCTCGGTCGCACGCTGGTGTGGGGTGAGCACGATGTCGGGGAGCAGGTCGAGGCGTATCGAGGGGCCGTTGAGCGCATGACGGCGTTTCGACGCGATCACGCCGATCCAGTGCGGCCGGGCCCATGACGCCCCGCCTTCTGCTGATCGTCAATCCGCGCTCGGCGAACAGATCCACAGGCCGGGACTGGCGGAAGCTGCGCAAGCGGCTGCAAGAGGTGCTGCCGCCGTTTCGCTCGGTCCGCACCGCTGGGCCGGGAGACGCGGCCCGCTTCGCAGCCAAGGCGGCCGGATGGTACGAGGTGGTGGTTGCAGTCGGTGGTGACGGGACGATTGGAGAGGTCGCCAACGGACTTCTTGCTAGCGGCGCCGAAGGGACGGCCCTCGGTGTACTCCCCCGCGGCACCGGGAGCGACTTCGTAAGAACGCTGGGAATTCCGCGCGACATGGACAAGGCCGCAGCGATTCTGGCGCGGGGAGACCGCCGCAAGATCGACGTGGGCCGCGCGACGTTCACGGACTTCAGCGGCGAACGA
>JADFTG010000182.1 GCA_022560365.1 Chloroflexota bacterium
TGCCTCGGTCTTGGCCTCGGCCTTTGGCTTCTCCGCCGGTGCCTCGGCCTTGGCCTCGGCTGCTGGTGCTGTCGCGGCGGCAGCGGGGGCTGCTGGTGCTGCGCCCTCTTCGGCACCATCCTTGCGGCCCTTCTTCGGGTTCTTCTGGCCCTTCGGCACCTGCTTGCCGACGTAGACGAACGGCTTGCGCCCGGCCTGCTCCATGATGCCTGCCTTGGTCAGGAGCCGGGCCGCTGTGTCCGAGGGCATCGCGCCGTTCTTGAGCCAGTAGATGGCGCGGTCTTCCTTGATCTTGACCGTCTCCGGCTCGGTCAACGGGTCGAAGTGGCCGATCACCTCGACGTTGGCGCCGTCACGAGGCTTTCGGCGGTCGATCACGACGATGCGGTAGGCAGGGTGTTTCTTCTTGCCCACCCGGGACAGTCTAATGCGTAGCAAATGTCACCTCCGAGGTTGTGTAAAAGATCATCGGGCTACCGGAGGAACGGCGAAATCTTGGAACCGTGGCCGGCCGCGATCTGTTGCATTATCTTCTTGGCTTCCTTGAACTGCTTGAGCACCCGGTTGACGTCCTGTGGCTTGGTGCCACTGCCGTCGGCGATGCGTTTGCGCCGGCTGCCATCTATGATGGCCGGGTCCTGGCGCTCAGATTTGGTCATCGAGCGGATGATCGCCTCGACCTGGGCGAAGTACTCCTCGTTCATGTCCTCCATGTTCAGGCGGCTCTTGATCTGCGAGAGCCCCGGCAAAAGGCTCAACAGGTTGGAGAGCGGGCCCATCTTCTTGATCCGCTGGTACTGCTGCAGGAAGTCGTCCAGCGTCAGCTCGCCCTTCTTCAACCGCTCACCTAGCGACTCCGCCTCTTCGTCGCTGATCTGCTCCTTCGCCTTGTCGATCAGAGTCAGCAGGTCGCCCATGCCCAGGAGGCGCGAGGCGAAGCGGTCCGGGTAGAAGGGCTCGAGCGCGTCAGCTTTCTCGCCCATCCCGAAGAACTTGATCGGGATGCCCGTCACCGCGCGGATGGAGAGCGCCGCACCGCCGCGAGCGTCGCCATCGACCTTCGTCAGAATGAGACCTGTGAGCGGTATCGTCTCGTTGAACTGCTCGGCGGCGTTGACGGCCTCCTGGCCGGTCATCGCGTCGGCGACGAGGATCACCTCCGTCGGATCCAGGAGCTTGTGCATCTTGCGCAGGCTGTTGCGGTCTTCGTCGTCCATCTCGAGCTGGCCAACGGTGTCGACGATAAGGTAGGAGGCACTGGTCTTCTTCGCATCCTTGAGCGCCTGCTTGCAGACGTCCGCCGGATCGGCGTTGTCGTCAGCGGTGATGACCGGCATGCTCAGCTGCTTGCCCAGCGACTGCAACTGCTCGCCGGCGGCGACACGCTCCGGGTCGGCGCCCACAAGTAATGGTCGCTCGCCCGTGCGTCGCAGATGCAGCCCCAGCTTGGCGGCCGTAGTCGTCTTGCCGGAGCCCTTGAGCCCTACGAGCATGATGACGGTCGGTGGGTTCTTGGCGCGTTCCAGTTTGGCATGGCCGCCGCCCAGCAACTCAACGAGCTGCTGGTTGACGACGTCGATGATCTGCTGCATCGGCGTCAGGCTCTTCAGCACGTCGGCGCCAATCGCGTTTTCGCGCACCGCGGCCACGAAGTCCTTGACGACCTTGTAGTGGACGTCCGCCTCCAGCAGCGCCAGGCGTACCTCGCGGAGGGCCTCGTCGAGGTCTTTCTCCGTGACGGTGCCGTGGCTGCCTAACTTGCGGAAGACGCCTTGCAGTTTATCGGAAAGCGAATCGAACATGTCTACAGGAGACGATTTTACGGTAACGTGCGTGTGGGAACAAGAAAACGCGCGGATTGGGCAGGATCACCAGGTTTTACGCGCTCTAGGCGATCAGTTCTTCCAGCGCATCCGCCATCTCGTCGAACGTGACCATCCCGTCGAACTTGGCGGCGATGTTCCCGTCCGCGTCGACGATGAACACCCACGGCTCGCTCTGCAACCGCCACTCGTCGATGATCGGGTTGCGGCACTCGAACAGCGTTGCGCACTTGCCATCGCGCACAGCCTGCACCTGATACGGCTCCACGTGCACGAAGTTGGCGACGTCGCTGTACTCATTGTAGAGGTCGTCGAAGAAGACCTTCGTCGGCCCGCAGATCTCGGTCTCGCAGAACGCCGGCGTTGCGATCGCGATCACGGTCGGCAGGCCGGATGTCACGGCGTCGGCGACGGTCATGTTGTGCTGTTCGGCGATCGGGTTCTCGGACGAATCGATCTCGCGGATGTCGTCGACGTCCGAGACGAGCACCTGCTCAGTGAGCGGGGCCGGGTCGCCGACGGCGAGGCCGAACGGCTCTTCGTTCACGCTGAACGTCGGGCGCAGCGGCTCCAGCGTCTGGCCGTCGGCGGTCGTGCCCGTGACCTCGACGCCCCAGGGGCCCGCCACGTCGAAGTCTGCGGTCGTCCGGTAGGCGCCTACTTCGCCCGCCTCGTGCGTTTCCACCAGGCCGTCCTCATGCGTGTGAGTGTACGAACGCGTGATCACGATCGGCTCCGGGTCGCGTTCGAACTTGAGTGTGCCTTCGTCGCTGTCGAGCAGGAAGAACGCGAAGTCGAGGTCCGCGTCCAGCACCAGCTCGCCCGTCTCCTGGACCTGCAGGCCGATGAGGAACCGGTTTTCCCCAATGGCCAGATCGGAAGAGATCACGATCGGCAGCAGAACGCCGTCCGGGAGCGGCGTCAGGACGACCCGGTCGCCGTCGTCGTCGCTGCCGCCACACGCGGCTATGCCGATAACGAGCGCGCCAAGGAGTGGGAGGAGGATGTTACGTGTGGTGAAGCGCATGTGGCGACGGTGTCTCCTTCGTGTCGATGCCGCAGCAGGCTTCCAGTTCTTCGTGCAGGGCGCGGGTCTCTAGCTGCAGCGTTGCGTGCTCTATTGTAAACGTACGTGCGAGCATAGTGCGAAGATTCACAAGCACTTCGTGGACATCGCCGTGGCCACTCGTCTCCACGTGCGCGCTCAGCGAGACGAAGCCGGACGTCACCGTCCAGACGTGGAGGTCGTGCACGTTGCGCACGCCCGGCACCTTCAGCATCTCGTCCTGCACGTCCTGTACGCGCACGTCCGGCGGCGTCGCCTCCAGCAGCACCTGCGTCGACTCCCACATGATGCGGAACGAGCTGAGCAGGATCAGCACGCCGATGCCGACGCTGATCAGAGGGTCGAACAAGTACTCGCCCGTGATCGCCATCGCGATGCCGGCGGCGATCACTCCGAGGGAGGCCACGGTGTCGCCCATCACGTGCAGGAACGCCGAGCGCATGTTCAGGCTGTGGCGGCGCCGGTCGAACAGCAGCGCCACCGCGACGATGTTGCCGGCGAGACCGGCGGCGGCGATCCCCAGCATCGGCCCGGTGTCGACCTCGGGCGGGTTGCCGAAGCGGCTGCCCGCCTCCCAGAAGATATAGCCGGCGATGAGTACCAGTCCGATGCTGTTCACGAACGCCGCCAGGATCTCCGCCCGGTGGAAGCCGAACGTGCGGCGCGTCGTCGCCGGACGTGCCGCCAGCCAGATCGCGCCCAGGCTCAGGCTGAGTGCGCCCGCGTCCGACGCCATGTGTCCGCCGTCCGCCGCCAGCGCCAGGCTGCCCGTCAGGATACCGCCAACGACCTCCGCGACGAGAAGCGCAAGTGTGATGACGAGGGCGATCGCCAGGCGCCGCCC
>JADFTG010000183.1 GCA_022560365.1 Chloroflexota bacterium
CGCCGGGGACGATCCCTTCTTCGACGGCCGCACGCGTGGCCGAGAGCGCGTCCTCGACGCGCAGCTTGCGCTCCTTCAGCTCAACTTCAGTCGCTGCGCCCACCTTGATGATCGCAACGCCGCCGGCGAGCTTGGCCAGCCGCTCCTGCAGCTTCTCGCGGTCGAACTCCGAGGAGGCGTCCTCGGACTGGGCCTTGATCTGCTTGATGCGCGCCTGAATTTCGGCGTCGGAGCCGTGGCCCTCGATGATCACCGTGTCTTCCTTCGTCGAGACGACGCGGCGGGCGCGGCCAAGGTCCTCCGGCTGCACGTTCTCAATCTTGAAGCCCATATCCTCCGTGATGAACTTGCCGCCCGTGAGGATCGCGATGTCTTCAAGGATCGCCTTCCGGCGGTCCCCGAAGCTGGGCGCCTTGATCGCCAGCGCGTTGAGGTTGCCACGCAGCTTGTTGACGACCAGCGTGGCCAGCGCCTCACCTTCGATGTCGTCCGCGATGAACACGATGTTCTTGGTGATCTGGAGAATGCGCTCCAGCGCCGGCAGGAAGTCCTGCACCGAGGAGAGCTTCTTGTCGGTGATCAGAATGTACGGATCGTCGAGCACGCTCTCCATGCGGTCCGGGTTCGAGACAAAGTAGGGAGAGACGTAGCCGCGGTCCAGCTGCATGCCTTCCACGAACTCGGTCTCCATGTGCAGGCCGCGGCCTTCCTCTACCGTGATCACGCCGTCCTTGCCGACCTTCTCCATGACGTCGGCAATGATCTCGCCGATCTCCTCGTCGTGGCCGGAGATCCTCGCCACCTGGGCGATCTGCTCCTTCCCGGCGACGGGGCTGGCGATCCTCCGAATATGGTCCTTGACCTGCTCGACCGCCTTCTCCAGGCCGCGCTTGAGCGCCATCGGGTTGGCGCCGGCGGCGACCATGCGCATGCCCTCGCGAACGATCGCCTGAGCGAGCACGGTCGCGGTCGTCGTGCCGTCGCCGGCGACGTCGTTCGTCTTGCTGGCGACCTCACGAGCGAGCTGAGCGCCGAGGTTCTCGAACGGGTCCTTGAGCTCGATCTCCTTCGCGACGGAGACGCCATCGTCAACGACGCTCGGGGGGCCGAACTTCTTTTCCAGGATCACGTTGCGGCCGCGCGGGCCAAGCGTCACGCTTACAGCGTTAGCGAGCGCGTCGACACCGTCCTTGAGGCTACGGCGTGCCTCTTCGTCAAAGAGTAGCTGTTTGGCTGGCATGATACCTCCGGTTCAGTTGAGACAAGGGGCATGGGACAGGAGACACGTCTCGTGTTTCCTGTCTCCCGTCTCTCGTGTGGTTACGCAAGCTTGGCGAGGATGTCGGTTTCCTTGAGGATCATGTACTCATCCTCGTCGCCGAAGATGCCACGGGGCACATCCTGCCCGCTGTACTTGGCGTAGAGCACGCGGTCCCCGTTCTTGACGTCCATCGTCACGCGCTTGCCGTTGTCGTCGATGCGGCCGGGGCCGACGGCGATCACCTTGCCAAGCTGTGGCTTTTCACGTGCCGTGTCCGGGATGACGAGGCCGCTGGCGCGGACCTCTTCCTGGCGGCTCTGCTTGACGACGATTCGGTCGCCCAGTGGAACGACTTTAGTGCTGACCTTCTTGGCAGTCTTAACTGGCATGTTCCGAGTCTCCTCCTTCGCGCGAGTATAAGGTTCAAGGGGCGTTCCGCCGTGGGCCGGCGGGCGTTAGCACTCCACAACCGCGAGTGCTAACCAGACGCAATCTTAGAACAGCCAACCCCGTGGCGCAAGACCTTGTCGCCGCATCCCATTCGTCCTCAGGCCCGGACGGGGCCGTAGGACTCTCGAAGGAGCGAACGGAGCACCTGCGTGCGCTAGCTTGCAGGTTGCGGCGCCGGCGCGCCCGGTTGTCGGCCGTCGCCGTCGGACTCGGCCTGCTCGTACGTCATGCGGTAGAGCCGCGCGTAGAGGCCGTCCCGGGCGAGCAGCTCGGCGTGCGTGCCAACCTCGGTGATGCGGCCGTCCTGCAGCGCCACGATGCGCGTCGCGTTGCGGATCGTCGACAGGCGGTGAGCGATCACGAACGATGTGCGGCCCTTGAGCAGCCGGCTCAGCGCGTCCTGGATCACCACCTCCGTGCGCGTGTCAACGTTCGCCGTCGCCTCGTCGAGAATCAGGATGCGCGGGTCGGCGATGACGGCGCGGGCGAAAGCGATCAGCTGACGCTGGCCGACCGAGAGGTTCTGACCGCGCTCGCGCAGCACGGTATCGTAGCCCTTCGGCAACCGCTCGATGAACTCGTGCGCACCGACGGTGCGCGCCGCCTCCTCGACCTCCTCTTGCGAAGCGTCCAGACGCCCGTAGAGGATGTTCTGGCGGACGGTGCCTGAGAAAAGGAACGGGTCTTGCAGCACGATACCCAGCCGCCGCGCGATCGAGAGGCGCTTGATCTTGCGGATGTCGTGACCGTCAATCAACACGCGGCCCTCGGTCACGTCGTAGAAGCGCGGCACCAGCGACGTCAGCGTGCTCTTGCCGGCGCCGGTGGGCCCAACGATGGCGATCGTCTCGCCCGCCTGCACGGTAAGGTTGATCCCCTCGAGCACCTTCTGGCCCTTGACGTACTCGAAGCTCACGTTGTCGAAGACGACTTCGCCGCGCACGTCGGGCAGGTCGACGGCGTCCTCCGCGTCAACGATCTCCGGCTTCGTGTCCAGCACCTCAAAGATGCGCTGCCCGCCGGCCATCGCCCGCTGCAACTGCGTGTACTGCAGCACGAGGTCGCGGATCGGGTCGAAGAACTGCTGGACGTAGAGCGTAAAGGCGATCAGCACGCCCACGGTCAGCGTGCCGTCCAGCACGCGCATGCCGCCGAAGATGATGACCAGCGCCGTCGCCAGCGCCGTCAGCAGCTCAACGACGGGCATGATCATCGCCGTGATGCGCCCGGCCTGCACGTTAGCGCTCCAGTTGCCGGCGTTGACCTTGTCGAAGCGCTTGGCGTTCTCGTCCTCGCGCGACATGCTCTGGATCACGCGCACGCCGGAGACGTTCTCCTGCAGGTTGGCGTTGACCTGCGCGATCGCTTGCCGCACGCGGATGAAGGCGATGCGCGCGCGAATCTGCCAGACCACAAGCAGCAGCACGAGCAGCGGCACAACGCTGAGCGTGATGAACGTCAGCTGCACGTCCTGGTAGAGCAGGAAGCCAACGACGATGCCGATACCGACGAAGTCCGCGAACACGGTGAGGAAGCCCGTCGTCAGCAGCTCCTGCATCACGGTCACGTCGCTCGTCACTCGCGACATCACGCGCCCCGTCTCGTTGCGGTCGAGGAAGCTCAGGGAGAGCTTCTGAATATGGTTGAACATCTGCGTGCGCAGCGTCAGCAGGATGCGGTGGCCCATGAACGCCGTCATCACCTGCTGCACCCACTGCGCCAGCCAGCCGGCCACTGCCAGGCCCAGCAGCGCGAAGCCGATGAACGCCACGCCCCGCAGGTTCTCGGACTCGATGTACTTGTCGATGGCGAGGCCGATCAGGAACGGCTGCGTGCGCGAGACCGCCGCGAAGACGATCATCGCGAAGATCGCGGTGAAAGCGCGGCCGCGGTACGGCCGCAGGTACGGCAACAGCCGCAGCACGACGGAGTGGTCGTAGACCTTGCCCAGCTGCTCGTCGTCCCAGCCATCGCCG
>JADFTG010000184.1 GCA_022560365.1 Chloroflexota bacterium
TCGGACGACCCGCGGCGCCAGCTCCTTTTGCAGCCTGATCGCCTCCGCTGGCGTGACGTCCCACTCGTGCAACCGCTCCAGACGCATGGCGGCAGTATACGTCTCCCCTCGCGCCGATGCGCCGCACTCCTCACGCTATCGCACCCTCCCGGCGACGTACCTCGTCCCGCTCGTCCTGAGGCTCCCGAAGGACTGGCCCCCGCTCATCCTGAGGCTCTCGAAGGGCTGGCCCCCGCTCGTCCTGAGGCTCCCGAAGGGCTGGCCCCCCGCTCATCCTGAGGCTCCCGAAGGACTGGCCCCCGCTCATCCTGAGGCTCTCGAAGGGCTGGCCCCCGCTCATCCTGAGGCTCCCGAAGGGCTGGCCCCCGCTCGTCCTGAGGCTCTCGAAGGACTGGCCCCGCTCATCCTGAGGCTCTCGAAGGGCTGGCCCCCGCTCGTCCTGAGGCTCCCGAAGGGCTGGCCCCGCTCATCCTGAGGCTCTCGAAGGGCGAACGGAGCGATCACACCTCGCTGCGACGACTACACCACGCTCTGCGTGAACGCCCGCTATACTGGCGCCAGCATATTCCGGAGGCCGATCATGACCTACAGCACCATCCTTTACTCGGCAGAGGGCGGCGTCGCCCGCATTACGCTCAACCGGCCCGAGCGCTTGAACGCGATCACGGGCGACCTCACCCGCGAGCTGCGCGAGGCCGTCCTCGCCGCCAACGAGGACGAAACGGTGCGCGTCATCGTCCTTGCTGGCGCCGGCCGCGCCTTCTGCGCCGGATACGACCTCGACTGGGGCACGAAGGCCGAGGACGCGACGCAGCGCTCGTTGTCAGGCGGCTGGGACCCCGTCCGCGACTACCTCGGCATGTCTCGCAACGTGCGCTCCTTCATGTCGCTCTGGGAGAGCCCGAAGCCGACGATCGCCCAGCTGCACGGCTGGTGCGTCGGCGGCGGCACCGATATGGCGCTCTGCTGCGACCTCATCTACGTCGCCGAGGACGTCCGCATCGGCTATCCGCCGGCCCGCATCTGGGGCGAGCCGACGACGGTCATGTGGGTCTACCGCCTGGGCCTCGAGACGGCGAAGCGCCTGATGCTCACCGGCCAACCGCTCACCGGCACCGAAGCCGTCCACGCCGGTCTCGCCTCCGCCGCGTTGCCGGAGGCCGACTTGCCCGCGGCGGTCGACGAGCTGGCCGCGCGCCTGGCCACGATCCCCGCCAGCCAGCTGGCGATGAGCAAGCTGCTCGTCAACCAGGCGTACGAAAACATGGGCCTGCGCACGACGCAGATGATCGGCACGATCATGGACGGCATCGCCCGTCACACGCCGGACGGCATCGACTGGCGCGACATGGCGATGAAGGAAGGCTTCCGCGAAGCCGTCCGCCGCCGCGACGCCCCCTGGTCCGACTACGGCGAAGCGAAGTAGCCGCTATCCCGGCATTGACATCGCCATCGGGTGGGACTACGATGCCGTCTTACATGACAGGGGTGAGTCGGCCCGATCGCGGCGGCGCCTGACCATCGACGTATTGCATGGACCACCGGCCGAGCGGTGCCGACTCTCCCCAAGGAACGAGACGGCACTACCAGAAAGGTGGACTCGATGCGGACGGTTACCGGCTCGACCAACAACCCCGTACAGGACGGCGCTACTCGTGGCGTGATCGCCGGAGCGCTCACCGCCCTGCTAGTCTTCGTCAGTGACAAGGTGGACTGGCTATCCGACGGGGATGTCGCCACCCTGACCCCGTTCATCGTCGGGGTCGCCTTCCTCCTCGGTGGGCTGTTCGACCGCCTTGCGAAGCCGCGACTGAATAGCGGCTAGCGCCGCCTGATCAACGTCAAGCTGCGCCCTCGCGCCGTGCCGCGTACGACGCCCCCGCCCCGCTCGTCCTGAGGCCCAACGGGATCCGTAGGACTCTCGAACCCCCGCCCCGCTCGTCCTGAGGCTCTCGAAGGATGAGCAGAGCACCGAACCTACCGGAGGTTTCGTGAACCTCACCATGAGCGGGCGGAGCTATGACGCCTCGCTCGGCTCCACAACCAGCGAGGGCACCAGCTCTCGGTCGAACTCACTGATCCGGTCCGGTCCCAGCGCGCCCACCTCGGCGACCACGCGTTCGAGGTCCGCCAGCAAGCGATCGACGTCCAGCCCCAGCGTCCGCGGCCGGTACGCTTCCAGCAGCCGCGGCACGTCGCCCAGCACCTTCATCGTGCCGCCGTGGTTGCCGCGCAGCACGTGGTGCATGCCGGCCGCCGCCTTGATCACACCCTGGTAGAAGTCCGCCAGCTCGTCCCGCTCGTCGCCCGAGATCGCCTTGCCGCCGCACTCCAGCCAGACGTCCTCCAGCGTCTCGTGGCAATCGTAAAAGCGCCACGAATTGAACTCGCGCACGCCCTTCGCGAACTCCGCCGCGTGGTCCAACTTCCGCTCCGTCACGAGACCAGCCTAGCATCCGCCGCCGCGCCGGTTTCCGGTATACTCTGCCGCAGAACAACGGCGGCGCCGGAGCCGCCCCAAAAGGAGGCCCCAATGTCAGACGTACTTTTCGAGATCAAAGAAGGCGGCGTCGCCTGGATCACCCTCAACCGGCCCGATAGCCTCAACGCCATGGGCGGCGACCTCATGCCGCTCCTCGGCAAACACCTCGCCGACTGCGCCACCAACGAAGAAGTGCGCTGCGTCGTCCTCACCGGCGCCGGCCGCGCCTTCTGCGCCGGCGGCGACGTCAAGGCGATGGCCCAGGGCGGCATGGGCATCGCCCAGGACGGCAAATCCAAGTCGATGGCCGGCTTCATCGCCAACCGCGTCCAGGGACTCCGCCAGTCCCAGCGCGACACCAGCTACGCCCTGCACATGATGC
The DNA here is from genome assembly GCA_022560365.1 of Chloroflexota bacterium. GTDB lineage: Bacteria > Chloroflexota > Dehalococcoidia > SM23-28-2 > RBG-16-64-32 > CF-162. Next base: position 2,865 of record JADFTG010000184.1, read on the forward strand.
CCAAGCCCACGATCGCCGCCGTCAACGGCCACGCCGTCGGCGCCGGCCTCAGCCTCGCCCTCGCCTGCGACATCCGCATCGCCTCCGAGAACGCCAAACTGGGCACCGTCTTCCGCAACGTCGGCTTCAGCGGCGACTTCGGCGGCTCCTGGTTCCTCCCTCGGCTCGTCGGCATCGAGCAGGCCCGCCGCCTCTACTTCACCGGCGAAATCCTCGACGCCCACCGCGCCAAGAACCTCGGCCTCGTCTCCCAGATCGTCCCCCACGACGACCTCGAGAAGGAGACGATGGCCCTCGCGTCACAGCTCGCCAGCGGCCCCACCCTCGCCTACGCGCGGATGAAGGAGAACCTCAACCGCTCCGCCAGCGTCGACCTCGCCACCCTCCTCGACCAGGAAGCGCTGAACATGATCCTCTCCAGCACGACGCAAGACCACCAGGAAGCGGCCAAGGCCTTCGTCGATAAGCGCCAGCCCGTGTTCGTCGGCCAGTAGCGCGCCGGTGCCCTGTCAACGGATGGGAACGGATAACCGGATGACGCCCGATCCGTTTATCCGTTCAGCGAATCCGTTGACGGGCAAAATTCCAAGCTGTAATCAAAGGACCCAAAATGCGATTTTCGATACGTACAACGATATTTCTGCTCAGCGCGATCGCGTCGACACATGCGTTAGCGCAAAATTCTGAGGATTCACCATCGCCGGACGGTGCGGCCTCCGAGACGGTTGAATATCACAGTGCGGCAGACAGCGATAATCCGGACGAAAGGCGAGCCATCGATCGTGTGGAGGCAAATCAACCCCTGGGGGAAGACCTGCCGCAAC
>JADFTG010000185.1 GCA_022560365.1 Chloroflexota bacterium
GCGCTTTTGCCCGCGAGTGGATCCTGGAGAACCAGGCCGGGCGGCCCAGCTTCAACGCGCTGCGCCGCCAGAACGCCGAGCACATGATCGAGACGGTAGGCGCGGAGCTGCGCTCGATGATGCCGTGGCTGAAGAAAGACTGACCGGAGACAGGTGACAAGAGACAGGGATGATGCGAGCGATTGACCGAAGAGCGATGACTGTAGGGGCACAGCGCGCTGCGCCCCTACGGCGGCACGTCCTCGCGTTAAACAGCCTCAACCTTAGGCGGCCCTCTGCCGCGTGAAGCGTGGAGAGAGGGCCTCAACCGAGATGATCGAGGCGGCCTGAACGCCGCCCCCATTAGAGCAACGGAGGTTGAGAGGCGATGGCAAACGAAAACAAGGTACTGATCTTCGACACTACGCTGCGTGACGGCGAGCAGTCGCCCGGCGTCGCGCTGAACGTGGAGGAAAAGCTCGAGATCGCGCGCGCTCTGGAGCGCATGAACGTCGACATTATCGAGGCGGGGTTCCCGGCGTCGTCGCCCGGCGACCTCGAATCGGTGACGGCGATCGCCAAAGAGGTCCGCGAGCCGGTGATCGCCGGCCTCGCGCGCGCCGTGGCGAACGACGTCGACGCCTGCTGGGAGGCAGTGAAGCACGCTGAGCGGCCGCGCATCCACGTCTTCCTCTCCACGTCGGACATCCACATCATGCACCAGCTGGAGAAGGACAAGGAGCGCGTCCTGGAGATGGCGAGAGAGATGGTGGCACGGGCGAAGGGCTACTGCGAGGACGTGGAGTTCTCGCCGATGGACGCCACGCGTTCCGTGCCGGAGTACGTCTACCGCATGCTGACGGAAGTGATCGACGCCGGCGCGACGACCGTCAACATCCCGGACACCGTCGGCTACGCGATCCCCGACGAGTTCGCGCAGTCGCTTCGCGACATCCAGAAGAACGTACCGAACATCGATAAGGCGCGCGTCTCGGTGCACTGCCACAACGACCTGGGCCTCGCCGTGGCGAACAGCCTGGCGGCGGTGCAGGCCGGCGCGCGGCAGATCGAGGTCTGCGTAAACGGTATCGGCGAGCGCGCCGGCAACGCTTCGCTGGAAGAGATCGTAATGGCGATCAAGACCCGGCCCGACTTCTTCCAGCTGACGACAAACGTCGACTCGCGGCAGATCCACCGCGTCAGCAGGCTCGTCTCGCAGCTCACCGGCATGAGCGTGCAGCCGAACAAATCGATCGTCGGCATCAACGCCTTCCGCCACCAGTCGGGCATCCACCAGCACGGCATGACGAAGATGCGCGAGACGTACGAGATCATCGACCCGCAGGAGATCGGCCTGCCCAAGGGAACGACCCTGGTCCTGAACAAGAACTCGGGTCGCCACGGCCTGAAGGCGCGCCTGGACGAGCTGGGCTACGAGATCACCAGCGCCGAGCTGGACAACGTCTTTGTCGCCTTCAAGGAGCTGGCCGACAAGAAGGGCGAGATCGACGACCGCGACCTGGATGCGCTCGTTTCCGGCGAGCGGCGCGCGATCGAGGACATCTACAAGCTCGACTTGCTACAGGTGTCGTGCGGTAATCAACTCGTGGCGGAGGCGACGGTAAGGATCATCGGCCCGGAGGAGCAGGTGAAGGAGACGACTTCGACCGGCACGGGCCCGGTGGACGCCGCCTACCAGGCGCTTAACTCGATCATCGGCGTGCCCAACCAGCTCATCGAGTACAGCGTGAACAGCGTGACGGAGGGCATCGACGCGCAGGGCGAAGTGACCGTGCGCATCGAGGCCGACGGGCGGACGTTCGTCGGCCGCGCCGCGGACACGGACATCGTGGTCGCATCGGCGAAGGCGCTGCTCAACGCGCTCAACCGGGCGATCGCTCAGGCGCCGCAGGGCAAGACGGAAGAGGCCTGGGCGAACCCGTAGGGCGCACCGTATCCGCCAGTCAAACCGCTGCAGGGGCGTCCGCTCGGGCGCCCCTGCATGGCGTGCCATGACTAACGCGGCTCGCACACGCGGCGGTAGATTTACCCAGATTTTCGGGTAGTGACATCGCCTTCTGCCTCACGAACAATGAGCGCATGACCGCACGACGGAACCACAGAGACCTCACGGAGCTAACGAGCCGTGAGCGCGAGGTCCTCGACCTCCTGGGCATCGAGCTCACGAACGAACAGATCGCCGAGCGGCTGGGGATCAGCCTCGACGGGGCAAAGTACCACGTCTCGCAGATCCTCTCGAAGCTGGGCGTCTCACGGCGCGAGGAAGCGGTGCGCGCGGACGGCCAGAAGAGTCGCTGGGCGCGGCTGCGCGTACCGCTCGGCGCCAGGATCATCGGCGGCGCTCTTCTTATACTCGCGCTCGGCGGCGCCGGTGTCCTGGCAGCGAGGGTGGCGCTGGACAACGACGCCGGGCCGGACGTTGGCGATCACTGGCACGCTCCGTACGCGATCTACATCGGAGACGACCGGCAGGAAGAGTTCTCGTCCCTCGACTCCAGCATGACAACGCCGGGCGATGGAATCATCCACATCGAGCCGCGAACGCCCGACGAGGAGCGCGAGAACGCATCGCTCGCTCGCTTCTTCGAAGACGCCGGTGGCGAGCTGACCGACACGTCGCTGAGGCTGCCCGGCAGCGGCACTACTTACCGCAACGGCGATATTGTGCCGGGGATTGGCGCGGCGGGGCGAGTGTTCGCCCTCAGAAAGCAGGGTGGGAGCTCATGCCCGTGGAGAAGCCTCGACATCTCCGGGCCGCACGATTTCGTGGCCGCGGACTACGTGCCGCAGGACGGCGATCGCATCATCATCGTCTTCATGACGGACGAAACGCTGCAGCGAAAGGGAGAGACGACATGCAGCCCGGCGAACCTTGTACCCTGACGCACGACGTAAGGGCACAGCGCCTACGAGACGGCACCATGTCAGGCAATCGGTGCATCGGAAGGCTTATCTCCGACCGCAGTGCGAAGGCCGGGGCGCTGCGCCCCTACGCGCCCTTACGCCGCGCGGGTCTTGCGCGACGCCAGCTCCTGCACGACGAGCTCCAGCGCGACACGGTCGTCCATGAGGCCGCGCTTGACGTCCAGCTCCGACTGGATGATGCGGTCGTACGCCCAGCGGATCGTCGGCCAGCTGTTGCGTGACGCCTGCTCGAGCAGGCGGTCGAGCGCGAAGTTGGGCTTCATGCCGAGGCGGCGCGCGATCTCGGCGCCGACGCGCTGGCGACCGGCCATTACGTGCGCCGGGTGATGGGCAGGGGTGGCCCCGAGCTTCACCGCGCCGCCGAGGTGGCGCGCGACCAGAGCTACTTCCTGTTCGCCACCACGCGCGCCCAGCTCGAGTTGCTGCGCTTTCCCCTGGGCGGCCTCGAGAAGCGCGAGGTCCGGGCGCTCGCCCGGCGCTTGCGCCTCGACGTCGCCGACAAGCCCGACAGCCAGGACATCTGCTTCGTGCCCATGGGCGATTACGCCAAGGTGATCGCCGGGCTGAGGCCCGAGGCGGCGGCGCCGGGCGAGATCGTCCACGTCGACGGCCGGGTGCTCGGCGCGCACGAGGGCATCGTCCACTTCACGGTCGGCCAGCGCCGCGGCCTTGGCGTCGCCTGGGACGAGCCCCTGTACGTGGTGCGCATCGAGCCGGCGACGCGGCGCGTCGTCGTTGGCCCGCGCGACGCCCTGTTGGGC
>JADFTG010000186.1 GCA_022560365.1 Chloroflexota bacterium
CGGGCGGCTTTATTGATCTCGCGCCTCTCATACCGCGCCCGCCAGCTCAAACGCACCCTCTCCCCCGGGATCACCGCCAGCGACCTGCGTGAGGCGGAGTCTGTCCTCGGCAGCGACCTGTACACGATCTTCGCCGCGATGCAAACGGCAGACCAGCGCCACTGCCTCGACGTCTATCGCAAGCTGCGCTCCGAAGCCGAAGATGACCCCGACGTCCTCGTCGCCGCGCTGATCCACGACGCGGGCAAGGGCGGCGAAGCGGCGCGCCGCATCCGCACCTGGCACCGCGTCGCCTACGTCGTCCTTGGCGCGCTGCCGCCCGGCGCACTCGACCGCGTCGCGCGCGGCGACGGTGGGCTCGCGCGCCTCCACCGTCACGGCGAAGCCACACTTCGCCTCGTCCGCGGCGCCGGCGCCTCGGAGCGCATAGCCGGACTGCTCGAGGTCATGGAGTCGCGCCGGGACGACGACCCGCGCGCCGCGCGGCTTCTTGCGGCTGACGACGCGTGCTGAACCGCGCCCCGCCTGCTAAGCTTCTGTAGCGTCATGAGCGAGAAAGCGGAAACTCGCCGCGTTGTCATCATCGGCCTTGGCCTCATCGGCGGTTCGATCGGCCTCAGGCTCAAGGCCGCCGAGCTACCCGGCCTCGACATCGTCGGCTCGGACATCGATCGCGCCAGCGAGCGCGCCGCCAAGAAGGCCGGGGCGATCGACCACGGCGAGCACGACCTGACTAAGACCGTGCGCGATGCACAGCTTGTCATCATCGCGGTCCCCATCGCGGCCCTGCGCGACGTTTTTACGGCCATCGCGCCGCACCTCGCCGACGGTGCGGTCGTCACCGACACGGCGAGCACCAAGGGCGAGGTGATGAAGTGGGCGGCCGAGCTGCTGCCGGAGACCATCAGCTTCGTCGGCGGCCACCCGATGGCAGGCAAGGAGCAGGCAGGCATCGATCACGCGGATGCCGCTCTCTTCGAGGGGCGCGCCTACTGCATCTGCCCGACCGTCAGCGCTTCACCAACCTCGATCCAGAGCGTGGTCGGCCTTGCGCAGGCCCTGGGCGCGGAGCCAGTGTTCATCGACGCCGAGGAGCACGACGTCTACGCCGCGGCGATCAGCCACCTGCCGTTGATCACCGCCACTGCCCTCTTCAGCCTCCTGCGCGAAAGCCCCTCCTGGGACGACCTGGGCCAGCTGGCCTCAACCGGCTTTCGCGACATGACGCGCCTCGCCTCCAGCGACCCCTCCATGAGTAACGCCATCTGGAAGACGAACCGCGAAGCGATCATCCACTGGGTCGACCGCCTCACAGAAGAGCTGCAGCGCATGCGAGGGATGCTGAGCGACGCCAAGGACGAAGAACTCTTCAAGCTCTTCGCAGAGGCGAAGCTTCAGCGCGACGAGTTCATCGCCAATCCGCCGCGGCGCGAAACCGCCGCGAGGGGCCCGGAAGTGGACCGCGGCCGAGCGCTCCTGGATATCTTCGTCGGCGGCCTGATGGCGGACAACATCCGTCGCGTAAGCAAGATCCCCGAGATGATGGAGGCGCGCCAGGAGTCGGGGCCGGAGGGCAATAAGCGCCGCCTGTCGCTGGGCGAAAAGATGGAAGAGGGTATCCGCCGCGACCTCGAAAAGATGGAGCGCGAACGCGAAGAAAAAGCGAAGCACGAGGGCAACGACTGATCGGCGTCCGGGCGCGCAAGCGGTGATGTCGCCGCAATACAGCCAGTCTTGGCGCTCCGGCGGCTGATTTGGTATCCTATACGCGGTTGTCGAAAGGGTTTCCGGGCGCGAACGGCATGCCCCACACTGCCACGCGCCGGGATGAAAGAAGGAGCTAAGCCATGGCGCAGGCACCCCGCAGCGGCACTGAACTGGTCCACGTTGGATTCGGCAACTTCCTGGCAGTAAATAAGGTGCTCGCCATCGTCACCCCCAGCTCCGCACCAATTCAGCGCATGATCCGCGAAGGCAAGAAGGCCAAGAACATCATCGATATCACCAGCGGCCGCCGCACCAAGGCCGCCGTCTTCGTGGACACCGGGCAGATCATGCTCGTCGCCATCACCCCGGAGGCGCTCGCGGGCCGCGTCGCCACCATCCGCGGCGGCAAGACCGAAACGGCCCAGGCCGACTAGTCCTGGTGGCCGCCGCGCCGCTGCTCGTCATCCTCACCGGACCTTCCGGCGCCGGCAAAGACACACTCGCGGCCGCCCTCGGCTCACGGCCAGGCAGTAGCATCGGCTTCGCCGTGACCGCCACCACACGCCCACCGCGCCAGGGCGAGACCGACGGCCGCGACTATCATTTCGTCTCGGACGCTGAGTTCGGACGCATGATCCGCGACGGCGAGATGCTGGAGCACGCCATCGTCTACGGCCAAAACAAGGGCGTCCCCATCAGCTCCGTCCGCCGGGTTCTCGACGAGGGCAAGGACGTCCTCCTCCGCACCGACGTCCAGGGCGCACGCTTCATCAAGGCGCAGGTGCCCGGAGCGCTCACAATCTTCGTCGCGCCACCGTCCCGCGAGGAGATGGAGCGCCGCCTCCGCGAGCGGGACAGCGACACCGAAGACCAGGTGGCGCTTCGCCTCAAGACGGCCTCTGAGGAGATAGACGCCGCCGGCGAGTTCGACCACACCGTCGTCAACGACGACCTGGAGCGTGCCGCCGCCGAGATCGAGGCGATCATCGCCCGCGAACGCGAGCGCCCCGGCCGCGAGCCGTTGTCGTTATAGCAGACGAGATACTAGACTCGTAGCAATGGCCGAAGATCACCTCTGGTGGCAGACGGGAATTGTCTACCAGATCTACCCACGCTCATTCCAGGACACGAGCGGCAACGGCGTGGGCGACCTGCGCGGCATCCTCTCGCGCCTCGACTACCTGCATTGGCTGGGCGTGACCGCGATCTGGATATCCCCCTGCTTTCGTTCGCCGATGAAGGACTTCGGCTACGATATCTCCGACTACCGCGACATCGACCCGCTCTTTGGCACGCTCGCCGACATGGACGACGTGATCGCGGCCGCCCACGAGCGCGGCATCCGCGTCATCCTCGACTTCGTCCCCAACCACACCTCGGACCAGCACCCGTGGTTCATCGAATCGCGCTCGTCCCGCGACAGCCCGAAGCGCGACTGGTACATCTGGCGGGACGCCAGGCCCGACGGCTCGCCACCCAACAACTGGCTCGCCAACTTCGGCGGCGTCGGCTGGGAGTGGGGATGAGCACACCAGCCAGTTCTACTACCACGCCTTCCTCACGGAGCAGCCCGACCTCAACTGGCGCAACCCGGAAGTGCGCGAGGCGATGTTCGGCGTCCTGCGCTTCTGGCTCGATCGGGACGTTGACGGCTTCCGCGTCGATGTCCTCTACCACCTGATCAAGGACGAGCAGCTGCGCGACAACCCCGAGAACCCGAAGTGGGAGGAAGGCGAGAACCCGTACCGGCGCCTCAAGGCCGTCTACTCCAGCGACCAGGACGACGTGCACGAGGTGGTACGCGAAATGCGCCGCGTATTCGACAGCTACGACGAGCGCGTGCTCATCGGCGAGACTTACGTGCCGCTCCAGCGCCTGGTCAAGTACTACGGCGAGAACAACGACGGCGCGCACATGCCCTTCAACTTCCAGCTGCTGCTCCTGGAGTGGCAGGCCGAT
>JADFTG010000187.1 GCA_022560365.1 Chloroflexota bacterium
ACGCCGACTACGTCGAGATTCGGATCGACGATACCGCCACTACGCGCCTCGTTTACCGGGGCCAAGAGCTGGAGGAGATCGGCCGTACGCGGAGCTTCGGTGGCTGCGCACGGGCGCTCGTCAACGGCGGCTGGGGCTTCGTCAGCTTCAACCAGCCCCACGATATCCGCACGCGGGTCGAAGAAGCAGTGGCGCAGGCTCGCCACGTCGGCAAGGAGACGAGCGTCCTGGCGCCGGTCGATCCCGTCATCGACGTCGTTTCGCTTGACGTAGCTGTGGATCCGCGCACGATCACGCTCGCGCGCAAGAAGGAGATCTTCGACGCCTACAACGCCAGGATGCTCTCCGTCAACGGCGTCACCAGCACGAACATCGTCTACGGCGACGCCTATAAGCGCGTCACGTTCGCCAGCTCCGAAGGCTCGTACATCGAGCAAGAGCGCATCGATGTCATCTCGCGGCTGGCGGCGACGGCGCGGCGCAACGGCGACATGCAGCAGGCGAGCATAAGCCTCGGCGCGCTCAACGACTTCTCGTACATCGATACGCTGGACGAAGCGGCGCACACGATCGCCAACCGCGCCGTCGAACTGCTGAACGCACCGTACGTCGAGCCGGGCGTCTACCCCGTCGTCCTCGACCCGATCCTTGCCGCCGTCTTCTGCCACGAGGCGTTCGGTCACCTCTCCGAATCCGACTTCGTCTACGAAAACGACCGCATGAAGGAAATCATGGTGCTCGGCCGCCAGTTCGGCCAGAAGCACCTCAACATCGTCGACGGTGCCGCCGTGCCGGACCTGCGTGGCAGCTTCAAGTACGACGACGAAGGCACGCCCGCGACAAAGACCGATCTCATCCGCGAGGGTGTCCTCGTCGGCCGGCTGCACTCGCGTGAGACAGCCGGCAAGATGGGTGAACCGCCCACCGGCAACGCGCGCGCCATCGACTACCGCTTCCCGCCGATCGTGCGCATGACCAACACCTACATCGAAGAGGGCGACGCCACGTTCGAGGACCTGATCGGCGATATCAAGCTCGGCGTCTACGCCCGCAACTGGTTCGGCGGCACGACGAGCATGGAGATGTTCACCTTCTCCGCCGGCGAGGCGTTCATGATCCGCGACGGCAAAGTCGCCGAGCTCCTCCGCCCCGTCAAGCTGACCGGTAACGTCTTCACCACGCTTGGGAACATCGACGGCATCGGCCGCGACCTCGACTTCAACCAGGGCGGCGGCTGCGGCAAGGGCGGCCAGATGCCGCTCCCCGTCTCCAACGGCAGCCCGCACATCCGCATACAGGACTGCGTAGTGGGAGAGCGATAGTATGACAAACCTCAATGCAGTCCTCGACGCCGCACGAAAGGCCGGCGCGCAACAGGCCGAGGCCTACCAGATCGCCAACGAAGAGACGCCCGTCAAGTTCGAGGCCAACCGCCTCAAGGAGCTGAACTCGCGGCACACCAGCGGCGTCGCCCTGCGCGTCATCGCCGACGGGCGCATCGGCTTCGCCTCCAGCACGCGCCCCGACGACGTCGACGATCTCGTCAGCGCCGCGATGGAAACGGCGCCGTTCGGCCCCGAGGCGCACTTCGACTTCCCAAAGCAAGCAGAGGCGCCCGTGGTCGAAACGTTCGACCCCGCGACTGAGTCGTTCGCCGTAGACGACATGATCGAGGCCGGCCAGTCGCTGATCGACGCCGTGCGCAAGGTCGAGCCGGAGCTGCTCTGCGACGCCCAATTGCGGCGACTCGTCGGCGAGGTCACGCTCGTCAACAGCAACGGGGCGAACATCTCCTATCGCGCGTCGATGCTCATGGCCTGGCTGCACGGCTCCCTCATCCGCGGCACCGACATGCTCTTCGTCGGCGACGTCGACGCCTCCGTCTCGCCCGGCATCGACACTGCCCGCATCGAGCGCACGGTCACCTGGCAGCTCGAACACGCCCGCAACCTCGCCACGATGCGCACTGCGGACATGCCGGTCATCTTCACCAGCTCCGGCGTCGCCGGCGCCCTCGTCATGCCGCTGACGCTCGCCTTCTCTGGGAGGCTCGTTCAACAGGGCCAATCACCGCTCGCCGGCAAGCTGGGCGACGATGTCTACGACACCCGGCTTTCCGTGCACGACGACGCCACGCTGCCGATGCGCCCCGCTTCCCGCCCCTTCGACGACGAGGGTGTCGCCAGCAGGCGGACTTCTCTCATCGAAAAGGGAACGGTTCACAGCTTCATGTACGATCTTCAGACCGCAGGCCTCGCGAAAGCAAAGTCGACCGGCAGTGCTGAGCGCTCCCTCACGAGCCAGCCGAGCATCTCGACGACGTCTCTGATCATCAGCCCCGGCGAGACGACGTTCGAGGAGATGGTGGCGGGCGTCAAAGAGGGGCTGATCGTCGAAGACCTCATGGGCGCCGGCCAGGGAAACGTCATGGGCGGCGACTTCTCGGGGAACGTCCTCCTCGGGTATAAGATAGAAGGAGGCGAGATCGTCGGCCGTGTGAAGGACACGATGGTCGCCGGAAACGTTCACGAGGCGCTCTCCAGCGTCTCCGCGATCGGGGACGAAGCGCGCTGGATCAACGGCACGATCCATACGCCGCCGCTCCTGTTCGATCGGATGGCGGTCTCCGCCAAAGCTTCCTGACCTGTGGTGATTGAATGAACTTCGAAGAATATCTGGAAGAGCTTGCCAATAGCTCGCGCAAGCTCAAGATCGCAGACCTACAGCGACTGTCTGGCCTTTCGGCCGAGCAGACCGAACAGCTAGCCGCGCGCTGGACTGACATAGACGCCCACCGGCGCCACCGCATCCTGCAAGAGCTCATCGATCTCGCCGAGGACACCGTCGAGTTGAACTTCGATGCCGTATTCCGCCATGCCCTTGAAGACGGCGACGCCGAAGTCCGGCTGGCGGCGGTGCGCGGCCTCTGGGAGCACGAGTCTCCAGAACTTATCGACAGCCTGACAGCGCTCACGGAGACGGACGACAGTGCGGCCGTTCGCGCCGAAGCCGCTCTCGCCCTTGGTCGCTTCGTGCTCCTCTTCGAGCTCGGCCGTCTCCGCGAGCGGCACTTCGAACGCGCTGCCGTCGCGCTGCGCCGCGTCATCGAGAACGCCGGTGAGATCGAGGAGGTGCGCGCCCGCGCGATCGAGGCGATCGGCCCGCACGACGCCACCTGGGTGCGCCAGTCCGTCACTCAGGCGTACGAAAGCGGCAGTCATCGCCTGAAGGTCAGCGCCGTGCACGCCATGGGCCGTAGCGCCGAGCCACGGTGGCTCCCCCTCATCAAGCGCGAACTCGCCAGCGATGAGGCCGAGCTACGCTATGAGGCAGCCGTCGCCAGCGGTTCGTTGGCTGATGAAGCTGCCGTGCCCAACCTCGTTCCGCTCCTCGCTGACTCCGACGACGAGGTGCGGGCGGCGGCGATAGCTGCTCTGGGCGAGATCGGTGGCGAGGCCGCACGTCGTGCGCTCGACGGACTGATCGACGGATCGTCAAAGGAGACAAGTGCTGCCGCCGCCGCGGCGCTCGCCGACATAGAAGCGGATGAAGACCCGCTCAGGTTTAAGTTGAACCGCT
>JADFTG010000188.1 GCA_022560365.1 Chloroflexota bacterium
GTGACGGGGGACAGGGAACAGGGGACGGGGGACAGGGAACAGGGGACGGGGGACAGGGGACGGCTCCGTGGTCCATCCCCGTCTCGAACCCTTACGTGAACTGGAACTACGCACCGTCTTGTGGCACACTGGGCCACGCTAATTCAGGAAAACAAGGAGCCCCCGATGGACTTTCGATTCACGCCCGAAGAAGAGGCCTTCCGAGCCGATGTGAAGGAGTTTCTCAAGCAGGAGCTGAAGCCCGGCTGGGACGACGAATTCGACGCGGAGTCCGAGATTGGGGTCGAGGCCCATGGTGACTTCGCCAAGAACTTCAACAAGAAGCTGGCAGACCGCGGCTGGCTGGCGATCGCCTGGCCCAAGGAGTACGGCGGCCAGGATGCGAGCGTCATGCAGCAGGTCGTCTACAGCGAAGAGATGGCCTACGCCGGCGCGCCCGTCGGGTTCAACATGGGCGTCGCCTGGGTCGGCCCCTCGCTGATGCTTTACGGCACGGATGAGCAGAAGAGTGAGTTCATCCCCAAGATCACGAGCCTGGAGCACACGTGGTGCACGCTTTACTCCGAGCCTACGGCTGGCTCCGACCTGGCGGCGATCCAGACGAAGGCTGTGCGCGACGGCGATGACTTCGTGATCAACGGCCAGAAGACCTGGACGACGGGCGCGCACCGCTCGAACTGGGGCTGGCTGGCAGCGCGCACCGACCCCGACGCGCCGAAGCACAAGGGCCTGAGCATGTTCCTCGTGCCGATGGACGCGCCCGGCGTCAACATCCAGCCGCTGGTCAACATGGCAGGCAACCACGGCTTCAACGAGGTCTTCTTCGAAGACGTGCGGATCCCGGCGAAATACCTCGTCGGGAAGGAGAACATGGGCTGGTACATGCTCGCCGTGGCGCTCGACTTCGAGCGTTCGTCGATCGCCGGTTCGGCGCGCGTGCGGCGCTCGCTGAAGGAGCTTGTCGAGTTCGCGAAGGAGTACCCGCAGTTCATCGAGAACAAGCCGGAGATCCGCAACCGGCTGGCCGACATCGCGATCGAGGTGGAGATCGGCGCCGCGCTGTCGTACCGCGTGGCGTCGCTGCAGGCCGACGGCAAGGCGCCGAACTACGAGGCGACGATCGCCAAGCTGTACTCGACGGAGCTGATCCAGCGCTTCGCGTCCACGGGGATGGAGCTGCTGGGGATGTACGGCCCGCTGCACCCGAAGAGCAAGTACGCGCAGCTCAAGGGGGGCATGGAGCGCGGTTACCAGCTGGCCGTTAGCGCGACGATCGCTGGCGGCACGAGCGAGGTGATGAAGACGATCGGCGCGATCCGCGGATTGGGTTTGCCGCGGCCTTAGAACGCGCGCGGTGTGGAACCCCTGGCCCTCCGCACACGTCTCTAACGTGTGAGAACGTGGCTCGCAGTCCTCTTATCCGTGGCGCTAGTGTCGGTCCTGCTCGTCCGTACGACCGACGATGCCGGTCAGGCTCCCGAGACGGTCGGCGAGGCCACGCTCATCCCGATCCAGTCCGACGATATGACGACGTGGCCCGTGGTGAGCTGGGAAGAGGCTGTGGAGCGGCTCCAGCAGTGCCGGGTCTCGTTGGCCGGCCAGTCGCACTCGCGCGACGTTTTCCTGACGATGAAAGATGCGCGGCACGTGCGCGCCGTAGAGCCGGTACTCGACGACTTGTGGGACGTTCTCGATTCTCTGCCCGAGGGGTGCGGCCCGCGTTCGGTCTGGACGGAGTAGCGCTTACTCGAGCGGCCAGACGTCGGCGCGGGTGAGGTCCTCGTAGGTCTCGCGGTGGCGCATCAGCTTCGCTTCGCCGTCGCGGACGAGGACGACCGGCGGCCGCAGGCCGGCGTTGTAGTTGCTGGCCATCGGCAGGTTGTACGCGCCCGAGGCCGGCAGCGCGAGGATGTCGCCCGGCTCCAGCGGCGGCAGATCGGCGTCCTTGAGCAGGATGTCGCCGGACTCGCAGTACTTGCCGGCGACCGTGATCGTCTCGCGGCGCTCGTCCAGCGGCTTATTGGCGACGATTCCGGCGTACTGCGAGTCGTACATCGGCGGGCGGATGTTGTCGGCCATGCCGCCGTCGACGGAGACGTAGGTGCGGACGCCGGGCAGCTCCTTGCGCGCGCCGACGGTGTAGAGCGCGACGCCGGCGCGGGCGACGATCGCCCGGCCCGGCTCGACGGTCAAGCTCGGCTCGCCCAGCCCTTCGCGGGCGAGGGCGGCGCGCAGCGAATCGACGACGGCCTCCGCGTAGTCGCCGGGCGACGGCGCAGGCTCGCCGCGCAGGACCTGGACGGCGAAGCCGCCGCCGGGGCTGTACTCGCGCAGCTCCAGCCCGTGGCGTTCGCCCATGCGCGCGGCGAAGGCGATCATCACGTCGTTCGCCTGCCGGTAGGGGTCGAGCTCGAAGATGGGCGAACCGAGGTGGCAATGGAGGCCCAGCAGCTCCAGGTTCGACCGGGCGAGCGCCTGGACGACCGCCTCCTCCGCCTGCCCGCCCTCGATCGCGAAGCCGAACTTGGTATCGAGCACGCCGGTGGTCGTCTTCACGTGGGTGTGGGGGTCGACGTTGGGCGACACGCGCACCAGCACCGGCTGGCGTTTCCCCAGACCGCCCGCGACGTCGTCCAGCAGGCCCAGCTCGTGGAAGTTGTCGATCACGATGCGGCCGATGCCGGCGTCGACGGCCTCGCGCAGCTCCTGCGCCGACTTGTTGCTGCCGTGGAAGAGCACCCGCTCCAGGGGGAAGCCGGCGGAGCGGGCGACGGCCAGCTCGCCGCCGGAGACGACGTCCATCCCCAGCCCCTCTTCGGCCACAAGCGCCGCCAGCCAGCGCCCCAGGTACGCCTTCGCCGCGTAGACGACGGCGCTCTGCTCGTATCGCGAGGCGAACGCCTCGCGATAGGCGCGGCAGGTCGCGCGCAGCTCCTCCTCGTCGAAGACGTAGAGCGGCGTGCCGAACTCCTTCGCCAGATCGACGGCGTCGCAGCCGCCGAGGGCGAGGTGGCCCTCCGGCGTCACCTCCGCCGTGCGGGGCAGCACGGGCGCCAGCGCGGGGTCGAGATCAGGCATCGTGAGCACAGTATAGCGGAGCGGGAAGGAAGCTAGACACCCTCACTCCAACCTGGGCTAGAATCGAACGGCTTATCCGCCTGGTCGCCCCTTCGGGCTGAGGGCCCTACACCGGCGGAAGGATTGCGTCCTCCAGGCCAAGACCCTCGACGATCTGAGCAGGCGTGCTGGCGCAGATATTCAGCCGTGCCGACTGCTGAGGTGACCACTTCGTTAGTTGTCACGGTGATACCCATACGCGCCAGTTTGGTGACGTATTGTTCGGGTGTGAGCCGGCTGTTGTTGGTTACCAGCATAAAGCGGCGTTCGGTGGCGTGCAGCGCGGCAAAAAACGCGCTCAGCCCCGGTAGCGGCGTGCTGCCGCGCCACAACACGCCGTCCATGTCGATCAGCAAATGCGCCCAGGCGGAGTTAAAAGTCATTTAGTCATCCTCGTTCAACAGCAGCTATATTAAATCGATCCGGGCGGCCCGGTGGCGGGTCGCCCGGATGGTGTTT
>JADFTG010000006.1 GCA_022560365.1 Chloroflexota bacterium
CAACCAGAGTCAGGTCCGGGTCGGCGTCGACGCCGACCCTTCGGGCAACACGGCCACGAGCATCTCGGACGTTCAGGACTGCCGCGAGGTGGGCCTCGACGACTCCTTCCAGATCGACGTCTTCGTTGAGGACGTCAGCAACCTGGATGGATTGCAGTTCAACCTGGTCTACAACCCGGATGTCGTCAACGTCGTGGGCCTCGAGGTCGACAGCGAAAACACGTTTCTCGCATCCGGCTCCAGCGGCCCGCTCATCGATCTTTCGAATTTCGACGACCCGGTTGCCATGGAAGACACAGACGGGACGTTTGTCGTGGCTGTGGGTGACTTCGGGGACGCTGAGAGCGGCGAGGGTGTTCTCGCACGCATCAGCCTGCGCGCGATCGGAACCGGCCAGAGTGACCTCGCACTCGCCAACCTCATCATCACCAGCCTCAATGCCCAGGGCACATCGTTACCAATCGAAGGGGTGATCATAACCAACGCTGCCGTCGCCGTTGAAGCGAGCTGCGAGCCGCCGGAGCAACCGATCCCACCAACACCACCACCGCCTGCTGCCACGGACGCCGCGCCCGGCCTGAATGGGACGGCCGACGTCGACACCGACGAGCCGGGTGGCGGCACGAGCGGGAACGGCGATGACGGCAACGATTCAACCACCTGGATCGTCATCGGTATAGCGGCCGGCGCAGTGGCGCTGATCGCTGTCGGTGGCGCTATCGCCTGGCAGCGAGGAAAGCAGGACTAGCATGCGTCTGGCCCTTCTAGCCGCAACGGCGGCGATCTCCACAGCGGTGCTCATCCTTCTGAGCGTATCCTCTCCCGTTGGCGCCGACGATACGTCCATCGGCGTCGACGCCGACCCGACGGGGAACACCGCGACCGGACTCGGCACCATCGACTCGTGCGTCGAGGTCGCCACCGGCGACACGTTCCAGGTGGACATCTTTGTGCGCGACGTCACCGACCTCCTGGCCTGGTCCGCAGATTTGCAGACCGATCCCGAGATCGTACAGATCGTGGATCGCGACGTGGAGCTGTTCCAGGCGGCCAACGAAGGCAGCAACGTCTTCGACGGGTCCCAACCGACGCCGGACGGCGACGGCTCCTATTCGTTGAGCGCGGTCGACACGGCCGACCCCGAATCGCCCGACAGCGGCTCGGGCATACTCGCTCGAGTGACTATCGAGGCGCTGGCGGCTGGCGTGAGCCCACTGGTGCTTGCCTTCAGTGACGTCGACGACGACGGGACGATAGACCGCGGTCCATTCCTGCGTGACGTCAACGCTGAGCCGATCGGGGACGACAACGGGGACACGTTCTTTGATGGCGACATCGACGACGCCCAGGTGGCCGTGGACACGCCTTGCCCGGTCGGAGGAGACGACGATGACCTGAGCGTCTGGGTGATCGTTGCCGTGGTGCTCGGTGCTGCCGCGGCGCTAGCCGCCATCGGCATCGCAGCGATCGTGCTGCGCGGCCGGCGCCCGTCCGCGGCCTGAGCGCAGCGCGATTCTAACCTTGCTTTAACCGAAGGGGCAGCGGACTCGCGCTATATTGGTTGTGATTATCAGAAGAAGCGGCACACACCTCCCAGACCTCTCGTTTTCAGCCCGCGCGAAGCTGGTCCGCGAAACACCGGCTTCGCGTTGTTACTTTGGGCGGAGGATCCGGCGCTGAACGATAGCGAAAAAACGATGAGCCTGAACAACACCGGCACTGCCAGCGCCGTTCCGGCGCACGCTCATTTGAAGAGGCGCTGTCGGCGCTCGCTCCCGGGCTTGCGTCCGGCTCAGGCGATCCTCGTCTCGCTCGCCCTCGTCACGGCCGCGGGGGTGCTGATGTTTGGCCTGGAAACGGTCGCCTCGCAGGAGCTTCCAGCCCTGCGCATTGACCCCAACCCAGCGGCCAACGAAGCCACCCACGTCGAGAGGATCGAGAACTGTTTCTCGGCCAAGACGGGTGATGTGTTCGATGTGGACCTGGTCATTCAGGGCGTCGAGGAGCTGCTAGCGTGGGAGATCTACATCGACTACGACCCCTCCTTGCTCGAAATCGTCGGGCGCCGGGTCGACCTCTTCCAGGACGCCAACGAAGGCAGCGACGTCTTCGACGTTTCCGACGAGGTGCCGGGCACACAGAGCCCCTTTCGTCTCGCCGCCGCCGATGTTTCCGACCCACCGACCCCCGACTCGGGCTCAGGTGTTCTCGGCAGGATGACGTTCAGGGCGAAGGCGCCAGGCCTAACCACGATCGCCTTCAGCTCGATTGACATTGACGGAGACGGGGTGATCGACCGCGCACCGTTCCTGCGCAACGTCGCTGGCGATCCGATCGCGGATCTCGACGGCGACACCTTCTTCGACGGCGAGGCCACAGGCGCCCAGATCGCCGTAGACGAGCCCTGCGCCGACACAGGCTTTACCATCGGGGACCGCTCCGAGGGCGGCGAGTCCGTGGCTACCGGCGTCTGGATCGCGGCCGGAGTCGGTGCCGGGCTGCTGATGGTGCTCGGTGCGGGGGGCGCGATGGCCTGGCGGCGCCGCGACGCAGGGCCGGGTGCAGACAGCTAAATCTGTGCGCGTCTACTGATTCCTCGCTTGACACTCCATTAGGGCCGCATTATGATCGCGCTTGACCTCAGCAACTAACACGAGACTGAACTAGGAGCCGCCCTGATGATCGCCCAAATAATTCCTTTTCGTGCCGTACTTGGATTCGCGCTGGCCGCGGCGCTTGCCGCTGTCATCACTCTTCTTGCCACGCAGGACGGCACGCATGCGGCCTCATTTAACCCCATAGCTACCATCTGCCTGGACGACCTGGCAACTGAGGACATAGATCCGCTCCTTCCTGGGCACGCGGGCGAGTGTGACGGTGACAACACTCCTGGCGCAAGCACAGCTCTGACAGGCACTTTAACAATCAACGAACCTGACTCCAACTTCGGGGGACTCATCAGCTTCACTCCGCCGGAGTGGGGCGTGAAGCTAGACGCGGATATCGTGGATGGAACCCAGGTCGCCGAGCTGAGGAGTCAGGCCGTCCTGGGCTTGCTAAACAATGCCTGCAGCAGTCGGATATTCGTCAATTTCCTGATGCTGGACGCCACCACCAACCAGGCGCAGCAGGTGACCTTCGATGACCAGTTCGATCAAGTCGGTGGCATACCTCGCGGTGCGCTTGAGTACCCCGACTACCTTACGCGCATCCTTGTAGCAGACACCGACGACCTCAGCACGACGCTCCAGCCGATCGCTCGCTACTACGGACAGACCAGCGTCTCGGGCGTGAACGTGTCTCTCAACTTCGTGCTCTTCGAGCCGGGAATCACGCTGAGGGGCACCCCACTCGCCGCCCAGCTCGGGTACCCGTCGGTGACGGTGTTGCAGGCCTTCGGAGACCCAAACGTCAGCTCTGTGCCAGGCGCGATCACGGACTTCTGCTCGCCCCTTAAGACGGCGACGAACACGTTCGCCAGCGTGCGCACGAACCCCGCCGCGGACGGCACGTACACCTACGTGACGTTCACCCAGGACCAGCGGGACGCCGATGGCGACGGCCACGAGAATAGCCTGGACTCCTGCCCCTTCACGCCGAACCCTAACTGGGACCCCAGGGCCGACAAAGATGCGAACGGAGAAACTCCCGGCGACAGAGACTCTGACCGCATTCCGGACGAGTGCGACCCGCTCCCCGACGACAAGGGTAACCCCGGCGTGGGCGCCTTCAACGACCACGACGGCGACACTTACCTGAACGCCCAGGACAACTGCCCCTTGATTGCCAACAGCTTGGGCGCTGCTACCTCACCCTTCGCCAATGAAGGCGACAACAACCAGGCGGACCGTGACAATGACGGTATAGGCGACTCCTGCGACCTGAACCCCGACACGCCCGACGGCTTGCAAACGGTGAAGTGCTTCGCCGAAACCCTGACGATCGGCTCAGGCGGCACTCCCAGCATTGACCCGGACGCGATCAGGAACCTTCAGTCCTTCTCACCGTGCGGCACGGACCTCGGCATCAGCGATCCGTCCTCCGGGGAGACGCCAACCCCGGCCCCGGCCCCAGGCGACGGCGGCGGAACCGGCGGCGGAA
The DNA here is from genome assembly GCA_022560365.1 of Chloroflexota bacterium. Classification (GTDB taxonomy): domain Bacteria; phylum Chloroflexota; class Dehalococcoidia; order SM23-28-2; family RBG-16-64-32; genus CF-162. The sequence goes on from JADFTG010000006.1 coordinate 4,102, forward strand.
CCGGCGGAAACGGCGGCATCGGCGGCGGACCCGACTCTGGTATCGGCAGCCTCTCGCCGGGAGCCTCGAGCTTCCCGGCCTGGGCGGCCGTCCTCGCCGCAGTGGCCATCGCCGGCATCCTCGGTGGGATCTACATGCTCCGAACCGGACCTGCTACCAACCGTCGCGAGTAGCCCACCCAACGACAACCGAACGAACGGAAGGGGCCCCTCTTAGGGGCCCCTTCTTTGTTCTTCGCCAGCGATGGCAGGCGAACATGCCGGCGCGGCACATCCATTAGCGAACTCGATACGGATCAGGGATCGCCGGCCGCGAACTCCGCAGTAAGGCGCTCGTGCATCAGCTGCGCCAACTGAACGAACTCTGTCGCGAAGAAGGTGCGGTCGCTGACGCCCTGCACGACAACGTCGACCCGCAAGAACACCGCCACCTCCGCTACCAGAAACAGCACCTGGTTGTCCACTCTCAGCGACACCGGCTCCTCGGTCTCGAATCCGCTGGTGCGGATCCAGTATGCGTTCGGAGCGATCACCTGAGCGTCGATCTCGGTCACCTCCATGTCGGTGAGGGCTCCCGCGTTTCCAGCCTGGGCAGCGTCTAACTGGGCGCGCGCCTGGGCCACCCTGTCATCGAACCAGAAGCGCGCTCCCGCCGAATCGCCGAAAAGCGTCGCCTCCGCCTCGACGCCAACCGCCAGCCCCGGCGAGGCGTCCGGGCCGGGCACGAACACCGCCCGGTAGCCGAGGTTGCGCCCCCAGATCTCGAACCGGGACAGCTCGGTATTGGGGTTATCGGCCGCTTCGGCCGCCTCCTCGTTCGTCGTGAAGACTGATCCACCCGGCTGCAGACCGGCCGGGACGTCCTCCACGGTTAGCAATACCCGCTCAAGCAGCTCACGACCCTCCTCATCAGTCGGTTCCGATGATCCGGAGCCGCACGCAGCCAGCAGGACCGCGACCGCGAGCGCCACGCCGAGGAGAAGCAAGAGCCTCAGTAGCCCCAGGGGGTGCCTCATCGCGCTCATAGTCGAGACAAGTTTACCCGTCACCACCGCCTGCCGCACACGGCCGACAACCAGACAGCGATCTTGACACGTCAACCGAAGGAAAGCTGATCTCTGCCAGCCACACGGACACGGCGACGGAGAGCCTCCCGAAGCGCTTGCTGCTCGACGAGCTGCCCGTCGAGGGGGAGCCCTGTGGCGTGGACAGCGGCCGAAGTCGGCCCCGACCCCGTCTTCGAGGGCGAAGCTGTGAGTCCTCAGCCGTTGATCTCCACAGCGCGTATTACCAAGGCTAAACCAACCCTTTGCCCCCGGAAGTAACGACTTCCGCGCATTTGATGTCTCCCTAAGTGAAGGGAGTTTCACCGGTGTTCATACGATTCGTTCTGGGTGGCGTCGTCATCGCCGCCGTGCTGGCTGGTGTCTCGCTGTCGGATACGCGCAGCGAGGGCGCTTCGGCTGCCGTTCAACTCGACCCGGAAGAGCAGGCGTTTATGGAGCTACTCAACGACTACCGGGCCCAGAACGGTCTGGGGCCGATCGGCCTCGACTCGAACATCCAGAGCGCCACCGAGTGGATGAGCACGGACATGGGCGAGAACAACTACTTCAGCCACACGGACTCGCTCGGCCGCTCGCCCTGGGACCGGATGTGCGACTTTGGTTACTGCTACAACACCTGGAAGGGTGAGAACGTCGCCGCCGGCTACCAGACGGCCCAGGCCGTTTTCGACGCCTGGCGGGACTCGCCCGGGCACAACGCCAACATGCTGGGCGAAAACTACTTCGTGATGGGCATCGCCCTTGTTTACACGCCGGCGAGCGCGTTCGGCTACTACTGGACGAACGATTTCGGTGGCTACGTCGCCGAGCCGTCGCCGCCGCCCGCGCCGACCAACACACCCAGCCCGACACCACCACCCTCGCCTTCGGAATCGCCATCGCCTACGATTTCCCCTGCGCCGACTCCCACGGGAACGCCGATTGAGACGCCAGCACCTATCTTCGCGCGCGCCGACGTCAACTGCGACGCGGAGGTGACGGCGGCCGACGCCCTGTCACTTTTACGCTACGTGGGCGACCTGTCCGTCGACACGCCGACGGGATGTCCTCCGATCGGAACGGACCTGAGCGGAGCGCAGCCCGCATCCGGGGTCGGCGCAGTCCAGGGCGACGTCGACTGCAACTTGCTCGTCGACGGGGCCGATGCGTTGACCATCCTGCTGAGCGCCGGCAATGTGGAGACGTCGGTACAACCGGCCTGCGAAGGCTAGCGGTGATCCGCCTGATTCCGGCCGCGCGTAGTATTGGCGGATGGACACCTTTGGGCGACAATGATGTGCGAGGCCGCCTATGTACGCATATCTGATAGTGGCTGACGCGCCGTGAAGCGGGCAATCCTGCTCTTGCCCTTCGTGCTCGCGAGCGTGCTCGTCTTCAGGGACGAGCGGGATTCACAAGCGCCTATCGCCGCTGACAGCGACGTGATTCCGGGGCGTTACATCGTGCTCCTGAAGGCGGATGCAGATCCTTACAAGGCGGCGGCAGAGCTCGGGGTCGAGGCGCGCACCGTGTACAGCCACGCCGTACGTGGATTCGCGGCGGAGATGAGCGCCGAGCGTGCAGCGGAGATCGCCGGAGCGCCGTCGGTGACGCTGGTTGAGCCGGTGAGGCGGGTGAGGATCGCGCTGCACGAGAACGACTTTCAGACGCTGGTCGAGGGCGTCGACCGCGTCGACGCTGACGAAAACCCGTCCGCCGGCATTGGCCTGCCGCCCGGACCAGACCTCAACGCCGACATCGCGATCATCGACACCGGCATCGACCTCGACCACCCCGACCTCAACGCGATGTCCGGTTTCGGCGCCTACGAGGCGCGTCTCCCGGACGATCCGGAGACTGGGCAGCCAGTGTACGACGTCTGCAACACGGCGAGCGATCCTGATGACGAGCACGGCCACGGCACGCATGTTGCAGGCACGGCCGCGGCGGTCGACAACGACCTGGGCGTCGTGGGAACGGCGCCGGGCGCGCGCGTCTGGGCCGTGCGGGTGCTTCGGGACGACGGATACGGCTGCGACGCCGACGTCGTGCTCGGCATCGACTGGGTGACGGAGCGCAAGATGGAGTTCGACGACGGCCCCGGTGACGGCGACCCCGGCATCAACTTCACGGTCGCCAACATGAGCCTGGGGGGCGACCCGAGCGCGGCGCTCTGCACGGCTATCGCCAACTCCGTGGCGCAGGGAGTGATGTACGCCGTAGCGGCCGGCAACGACTCCGCTGACGCGAGCGTCAGCAGCCCGGCGGACTGCGCGGAGGTGGTTACCGTCTCCGCCTTCGCGGACTACGACGGGCTGCCGGGCGGGCTGGCGGGCCAGACGTGCGTGTGGACAGGCTCCCAGCCGGATCCGGACGATAGCTTCGCCTGGTTCAGCAACTACGGTCCGCTGGTGGAGATCGCCGCGCCGGGCGTGTGTGTTATGTCGACATATCTGGGCGGGTTGTATGCCGCCCTCAGCGGCACGAGCATGGCCACGCCGCACGTCGCGGGCGCTCTCGCGCTCTTCAAGGCCTCGACTGGCTACGGCGGGCCATACGACGGAGCAAGTGTGATGGCAGCACTCACCGCTGCGGGCTGGACACGCCCGCAGAACAGCGAGTGTGGCTTCACGGAAGACCCGGACGGCTCGCCGGAGCCGGTGCTCTACCTCGGCACGTCCTGCTCGACGGCAACGACGACGCCGTCACCAACCCCATCGCCAACCCCCTCGCAAACGCTCTCACCAACCCCATCGCTAACGCCCTCGCCAACCCCCTCACCGACCCCGTCGCCCACGCCGCTCGACCCGGCGGACATGGACTGCGACGACAGCATTACGGGCAACGACTCGCTGATCCTCATCCGGTTCGCGGCGGATGTGGCGACGGCCCTCTCGCCTAACTGCCCGCCGATCGGTGCGCTGTCCGGCCTCCGCGGCGACCTGGACTGCAGCGGCGCGGTGGACGTGAAGGACGCGCTGGTGATCCTGAGGCAGGTCGGCGGCGTGACCGAGGCGGGTACGCCCTGCACGAGTTGAGCGCAGCAGGCACCCTCTGTTGATGTACGTGCCGACACGCTATACGATCAATCAGCGTGCCTATCCGACACCTGTTTTCCGCCACACAGACCCTCTCTAGAGGGCGTCTTGGCTTCGCACGGCCCCTGGGGCTCCTCACGATGCTTATCGCCGCCTGTGCGCTTCTCCTCGCCTGTAACGAGAGCGGCGGGTTCGCCGACCCGACGGCTACACCACCACCGTCAGCGACCCCGACCGGCGCCCAGATCGCCTACGTCTCCGGAGAGGGCACGCCGTCGATTCGCATGGTGAACGAGTTCGTCCTGGACGACGTCAGCATCTCTCGTCCAGCCGAAGCGCGCGCCAGCTACGCACGCTGGTCGCCGGACGGCGAGAATATCGCCTACACAGCGGTGCGCGAGAACCAGCTCGAGATATTCGTGATGAACTCGGACGGCAAACGGGTGCGCCGGCTGACAAGCGATCCGGGCGCGGACAGCCTGCCTGCCTGGTCGCCGGACAGCTCGCAGATCGCCTTCATCTCTACCCGCGACGGCAACTCCGAGGTATACGTGATGAACGCCGACGGCTCCGAGCTGACGCGCCTGACGAATGACCCGGCGCTGGACCTCTACCCGACGTGGTCGCCGGATGGCTCGCAGATCGTGTTCGAATCGGCCCGCGCGGGGAGTTCCGACATCTGGTTGATGAACGCTGACGGCTCGGACCCACGCCCGGTGACGAACGATCCGCTGACGGAGGTGGCGCCGGCCTGGTCGCCCGACGGCACGGCGATCGCTTTTTCGGTCGAAGAGCTTGGCAACGTTGACATCTACACGATCGCGCCCGACGGCTCGAACCGCGCGCGCATCACCGAGAATCCAGAGTTCGACTCTGAGCCGTCCTGGTCAAGCGATAGCAGACGCATTGCCTTCCGCTCCAGGCGCGACCGGCGCGACGACATCTATATCATGGACCGCGACGGGGAGAACGTTGAGCGGATCACCTTCCGAAGCATCCTGCAGTACGCTTCGCCTGGCTGGTCAGGGGACGATACGCGCCTCATCTTCGCCGGCGACGACGGCGTGGAGTCTCGCATCTATGTCAAGGTCATCGACGAGCGATCGAGCGCGTGTGTACCGCTGGGCTGCCATCCGACGCCTTTGACGGACCGCCCCACGGCAGACCGCGCGCCAGCCTGGTCGCCGGACGGCTCGCTGATCCTGTTCGAGGGGTTCCGGCCGACGAACGGTGAGATCTACATCGCCGAGCCGGGACGGGACCCGATCGAGCTGACCGATGATCCCCGGTCAGACCTGGCGCCGGCCTGGTCGCCTGACAGCGCCCGGATCGTCTTTGAGTCGGAACGAGATGGCAATCGGGAGATATATGTGATGGACGCGGACGGGAGCAACGTCCGCCGGCTGACGGACTCGCCGACGTTCGATCTCTCGCCGCAGTGGTCGCCCGACGGCACGCGCATCGCGTTCCTCTCCTACCGCTCCGGCAACGGGGACATCTACACGATCGCCCCCGATGGCAGCGGCCTCACGCAGGTCACCTCGGCAGAGTCCGTCGATCAGGCGATCGCCTGGTCGCCCGATGGCTCGCAGATCGCCTATGAGGCGATCTCTGAAGCGGGCTCTTCGATCCACGTCGTCAACGCAGACGGCAGCGGCAACGTGACTCTGGCGTCCGAGGAGGTCTTCGCCAGGACGCCGGATTGGTCGCCGGACGGATCACGGATCGCCTTCACGGCTGAGATCAGCGACAACCGGGATATCTATGTCGTGAACGCTGATGGTTCGGATCGCGCGCGCGTGACGACGACGCCCGGCTCGGACCTGACGCCCCGCTGGTCGCCTGACGGCAGTCGCCTCGCCTTCGTCTGCGAGATGCCGGAAAGCGCGGAGATCTGCATCATCAGCCCGACCGGCTTCGGCCTGACACGGCTGACGACGAATACCGTGGCGGACTCAGACCCGGTCTGGCGACCAGCAAAACCCTAGCCGGCGACTTCATCGAGCGGGAGGACGACGGTAAACACGCTGCCCTCGCCCGGCCTGCTCTCCACCTTGATTTCGCCACCGTGGGCGCTGACTATCCACTCACTAATGAACAGCCCGATACCGGCCCCGGCCGTCCGTGACCCGCTTTCGGCTCGCTCTAAACGCTGGAATATCTTCGGCAGATCCTCTTCGCTAATTCCAACACCAGTGTCCGCCACCTGAACAACGGCCTCCGTTCCCCGGCGAACGACCGACAGCGTCACACTACCTCCGGACGGCGTGTACTTGAGCGCGTTATCGGCAAGGTTGATCAGAGTCTGCTTCAGGAGATCCCTGTCGCCCGTGACCGTTACCGGTTCCTGCCGGCCCAGGCTCAATTTGACGTCGGATCGCAGGTAACGCATCTGCTGGCACACTTCGAGACACAGTTCATCAAGCTCGACGGGCGCTCTGGCGACTTCCCGGCCGGCGTCGGCATGCGCAAGGTAGAGGAGATTGGAGGTCAGCCGGACCAGGCGGTCCACTTCTCCCTTCATCCTTACCAGCGTCTGGCTGAGCTCCTCGCCGAGATCAGGTTCCAGCAGCAGAACATCGATGTTACCTCTCAGCGCGGTGAGAGGAGTGCGCAACTCGTGTGACATGTCGAGTACGAAGTTGCGCTGAATTTCGAACGCCCTCTGGAGGCGCTCTAACATGGCGTCGAAGGTGTCGGCCAGATGCTGAACCTCAACGGGCTCTCCGGCCGCCGCTATCCGGCGGCTCAGGTCAGACGCCTCGATCTCTCGGGCCACATTGGTCACCCGCGAGATCGGACGGAGGTTGCTCTCGGCGATCCAGAAGCCGGCGAGCAGGGCCAGCACCAGGCCCAGGCCACCGGCCACCACAGCGATCGTCTCCACGGCAGCATCGACGTCATTAAGAGCTTCCACGCTCTCCCCCACCTGGAGGATGCCAACGAGCTCATGGCCGATCGTCAACCGGGACGTCTGTACTTGATGCGCGTCGCCGACGATCTCGACCCGCTCTTTTACAACGCCGCCGGCCAGGACCGCCGCCCGTTCCTCCTCCGTAAGCTCCAGTTCGCCAACGGGCATCCCTGTGGAAGAGGCGATTACATCGCCCTCCAGATCCCGGATCAAGACCGGAAACGAGGAAGTCTCGATCAGCGTGGCAACGGCTGCGCTATCCAGATCGCTGGCATTTGTTACGTCGCTGAGGGCGATCTGCGCCCTCACCTGACCGCTCTGGGCTGAGAGATCTTCGTTGATATTGCCAGCGAGGATGTCATGGAGGATGACCCGCAAGCTGACGAAGATGCTAACGACTACCAGAAGTACGACGGCAGCGAGTGAGAGCGTGAGCCGCCACCGAAGGCTACGGGTCATTAGGGCTTAAGCATATAACCCACTCCGCGCACGGAGTGAATCATGTCCGATTCTCCATCCTCGTTGAGCTTTCTTCGGAGATACCGTATGTAGACCTTGATCACGTCGGAGTCGAGATCGAAATCGTATCCCCAGACACGTTCGAAGAGCGTCTGCTTCTTAACGACTTTTCCGGCATTTCGAGCCAGGTACTCCAGGAGCTCATATTCACGATTCGTCAGATTCACTACGCGGCCGACTCGACTGACCTCGCGACTTGCTGGATTAATGGTCAATTCGCCTACTTCGAGGATCTCTTCGCGAGGAACCCGCCTTCTCAGGGCAGCAGCAAGGCGAGCGGAGAGTTCGTCGAACGAGAAGGGCTTCGTGATGTAGTCGTCCGCACCGGCTTCCAGCCCCCGCACCTTATCGCTCACGGAGTCCAGGGCTGTCAGCATGATTATCGGCACATCCTCACTGACCGCCCGTATACGCTTGCAGACCTCCACCCCATCAATGCCGGGCAGCATCAGATCGAGCAAGACGACATCCGGGGGCGTCTCGCGAAAGATATCGAGGCCCTCCGGTCCCGATGAGGCAACGTCTACCGCGTACCCCTTGAGCACCAAGCCTCGCTTAATGAAGGCGGTGATGTCCTCCTCATCCTCTATGACCAGGACGCGCGCTATCGCCTTCGGAATCCCGCTGCCGTGTTCGATTCGGGCCTCCCCAAAACTGTACTTGCTCCTATGAGCATTCTAACAGCCACGCAGCTCTGGACGACATTGGTGAACCAATGGCACAGCATGACTCCGGTTGACAACCATGATTGGCTCCTACTACGTTATAGCAACGCCAAGAGGTCGGGCGGCGACTCCCGGAGGTACGGGGATAGCGCGGTAGCGGGCCGGCAATCAACGAGGCTCGTTCCGCAATCCGGGCGCGGCGGCACGACTCATCGACATATATAAGGAGACGACCGTTGAAACAAGCGCTTCATCTCGGACTACTGCCATCCCTCGTCGCACTTATCGCGTTCCTGGCTGTTGCCTATCCCTCTGATGCTCAGACCTTCAACCCGACTCTGGACGTCACTCTTGACGACACCACGCCGGAGGTTGCATCTGGGTTCACTGTGGACTTTGCCCTTCCAAAGGACAATGTACAGTTCGCAGGCCTTGTCCAGTTCATCCCCCGGGATTGGGGCATTGTGCGCGGCGATCAAATTGAGATCGGGACCGACGTCGGGAACCTTGAAGCGGCAGCCACTCTGGGACTGATCGGCGGCGCCTGCAACTCGGACCTTCCGGTCGTATTTGAGTTCAAGAACGCCAGCCTTGACACAGGGGATACGGTTTCCTTCGACGACGCTGATGATAATGGGACGGCGGATTTCGCGGAGGACAAAGACGACAACGGACTCATTGATGCGGTCGACAAGTACCCCAGCTTCCTGAATAGCGTGTTCGAAGATCTACAACCTCTAAAGCGCACGGCGGGGATGACTATTGTTGCCGGGATACCCGTTCTGCTCCAGTTCCTGATCTTCGAGCCTGGAACCGAGATCAGCGATGAGATACCGAGTGACGCGGAGCTTGGATTCCCGACGGTTACAATTCTTCAAAACATTGGTGATGATGACGCTGTGCCCCAGCCCGGCGCGATCACGGACTTTTGCGCACCACTCACCACCATCAACGTCACGTTCGGCACGAGCCCGGACGGACAACAGTTGTTCGTCAATCCGCAGGACGGCACCTACACTTACACAACCATTGCTCTCGGCCAGCGGGACGCCGACGGCGACGGCTTCGAGAACTCGCTGGATACCTGCCCGTTCACTGTCAACGTGGGAGACCCCAAGGTTGCCAACAGCGGTGACCTCGACAGCGATGGACTCGACGCAGCATGTGACCCCAATGACGACCTGGCTACCGGTGGCACAGACTCAGATGAGGACGCCGACGGTTACCTGAACCGTCAGGACAACTGCCCCCTGGTAGCGAACGGCCAAGCCGAAGACAACCAGGCGGACGAAGACCTTGACCAGATCGGTGACGCCTGCGACCCGAATCCAACGGTCGCGGACGGCGAGCTATCGAGCGCCAGGCTTGAATCGGTGATCACCATCGGCGACGGCACCGGCCCGGGAGGGCCGCCGAGCGCCGAGGCTTGCCCCGACTGCTTCGTGGTCGGCGAGGACGGCACCGTCCGCCCCGACGGCGACGACGACTCTAACACCGGCGTCATCATCGCCATCATCATCGCGGTGGTGGTCGCAGTGGCAGTCATCGGCGGTGGCGCAGCCATGATGATGCGCCGTCGCGAAGTCTAGAACGACACTGCGGAGAACACGAGAGCGGGGCCCCGTACGGGGCCCCGCTCTCGTTTGTCCACCTCGGCGCTTACTGAAAGCGGGCATCGCCGGGCCGCGGCACCGTTGGAAGACAGATGCTCTAGCCAGAGCAGAAGCGCGAAGAAGCCGCCGTCTGTTGCGGAGCCGGGCGAAGCTCGCTGTGTGTAACGGCCAGAAGCACCGCCGGTTCGCTTATATAT
>JADFTG010000189.1 GCA_022560365.1 Chloroflexota bacterium
GGCAGTCGATCAGCAAATATCCGTAGAGGCAGAAGCTGCCCGGCGTATCGCCCAGGTCAAGGCGGACGCTGAGTTCATGAACGGCGTCTATCGGTCTATGAGGAACCCCGAGCCCCCAACGCTTTGGAAAGATCTGAAGCGAAAGTAGATGCCCGCGCGCCGGGCCACAGCGAAATAGCCGCGCGAGAATCCTACGAAGCGCTAGGTCGCGAAGATCAGCGAGCGCTCGACCGAATCATCCGTAACCTCTGCGACGAACCCTACATCGATGCCCCTCTTAAGATCGCCTTTCCGGTGCCGCCAGCCGTCATAATTCTCTACAACGACCTCGAATACTGGGTCGCCTATCATCTTCCCGACAATTTGACGGTCGAGGTGTGGAATGTTGGGAAGGCGCCAGCAGATCCGGACATCCGTAACCGTTGATCGACTAGCCGCCTTACCCTTCGGGGCCGAGCGGGCGGCCGCCGAGGACGTGCATGTGCAGGTGGTGCACTGTCATCCCGGCGTCGTCGCCGACGTTGAAGGCGATGCGGAAGCCGCTCTCCGAGATGCCTTCGTCCTTCGCCACGCTGGACGCCGCCGCGAACATACGGGTGAGGATTGGCCCGTGCTCGCCCCGCACGTCCTTCACGGTGGCGATGTGCTCCCGCGGAATCACCAGGAAGTGCCGCGGCGCGCGCGGGTTGATGTCGAGGATCACGACGACAAGATCGTCGTCGTACAGCTTGTCGGACGGCACCTCGCCCTCGATGATCTTGCAGAACAAGCAGTCGGCCACGGCGTCATTGTACGTGCCGGGCCGAACTCGCTTCCAGTCGGGTGCCCGAACGCCGAAAAGGGGCCCCTAGCGGCCGCTCCAGCGAACGTAGCGTTCGGCCGACTGCTCGACCGCTGCCCGGGCGTCCTCGCGGACGTCGTTTCCGAACCAGCCGCCGTAGATGCGGTCGAACTCGTAACCATCCAGCGACGCGACTATGCCCTTCACGCTCGCCGGCGGCAGCGGGATGTAGTTCGGGAAGCTGCGCATGAACGTCAGCCAGCGCCTGTCGGCCGCGACGGAGATGGTATCGCCCGTGAAGAGGGCGCCCCGTCCCTCGGCCCCGCCCGCCCAATGCAGGACCGCGCTGCCGTCGAAGTGGCCGCCGGTCTGCACCAGCGTCAGCCCCGGCCAGAGCTCGCGCGTGCCCTCGTACCACGTTACGTCGGTGTCCGTGCGGACGAAGTACTCGCGGTCTGCCGAAGGCAGGTAGACCGGCGCGCCGAACGCCTCGCTCCAGGCCCCGACGGTGGCGTAGAAGTGCGGGTGCGAGATGGAGATCCCTTGCACGCCGCCGAGCGCGTTGACGGCCGCGACCGTCTCGTCGTCGATGTACGAGACGCAGTCCCAGAGGAGGTTGCCGCCCTCCGTCTGCACGAGGATCGCGCGCTGGCCGATGGCGAAGCGCGGGACGGTGAAGATGCTGGTGACGCCCGGGTCCGTCGGCACGAGCTGGTTGGCGAAGTCGCCTGCGCGCAGCTGTTCGAGCGTCGTCCACTGCTGGCCGCCACGCCCGACGTACTCCCGCTCGTCCTCACAGATGAGGCAGCTCGCGGGCGGTTCGGCGGACGGCGGGTACTGAACGCCGCAGTTGCGGCAGATGAAGGCGTGCACGGCGCGAGTATACGACGGTGATGGCTCGCATTCGCCGTAGCCGCAGGCCTTCAGGCCTGCCTCAGATCCCAGCGCTGTCGGCGATTACGTCGGCGATCCTGTGCGAGTGCCGCCCCGCCCCCTTTGAGGCAGAGCTAGAAGCTCTGTGGCTACGAGTCCGTGCGAGGCCAGGCGGCGCTAGACGACTTCGTTGATCGCCAGTTGGAGCCCCAGGCCGGCGATGAAGAGCATCCCGAAGCGGCGGTTGTGGATGAAGGCGATGGCGACGAACCACAGCGGCCAGCCGCGATATCCTTTTGGCGGCTCCTCAGGCTTGGGCGTGCGGTAGAACTGGTAGAGCTGCCAGAGCAGCGGCAGCGCGCCGATCACGAGCACGAGCGCCCACATCTCTTGCCACACGGCCAGCGCCGCCGCCGAGACGTACATGCCGGCGCTGAGCACCACGGTCACCCGGCGCGCGAGGCTCTCGCCGAGGACGATCGGCATCGTGCGGATGCCCTTGGAGCTGTCGAAGCCGAGCTTGTCGAGGTGCTTGCCGAAGAGCACCGTCGTCACGCCGAGGCCGTACGGCACCGACGCCAGCAGCACCCAGCCGGGAAGCGTCTCCGTCATCACGTAGTACGAGCCGCCGATCATCAGCGGCCCCCAGACGATGAAGACAGCGATCTCGCCCATCCCGAAGTACTTGAGCGGCAACGGCCCTCCGGAATAGAAGAGCAGCACGAAGGCGCCCCCCAGCGCGAACGCCAACACCCAGAGGCCGGCCGTGATCGTCAGGTAGACGCCGATCGCCGTCGCCGCCGCGAGAACGAGGCCCGTGACGAGCACGAACTCGCGCGTGTTCTTCTTCTCGCCCACGAACGGGTGCGGTCCGTACTGTGCGCGAGGCGAGTCCGGTGTGTCGATGCCGTTGCGGTAGTCCCAGAAGTCGTTGATCAGGTTGCTGCCGGTGTGGGCCAGCATCAGGCCGAGGGCGAGCAGCAGCAGGAGCACGATGCTGAACTCGTCGTCGTAGAGCGCCAGCAGGCCGCCGATGAGCGCCGAGATCATGCTCATCACGGCGACGGAGACGCGGCCGAGGATCAGCCAGCGCCCCAGAGGATCGACCTCAGCGGGGTCGACGCGCGGGATCGTGTAGAGCGCCTGCAGCCAGAGTCTGGGGCCGTTCAGGGACTCGGTCGCGGTGGTCATTCGTGGTCTCCGTAGAAGATTCGCTAGGCGGCGTAATTGTAGCAGGCTGCGAAATGCCGCACAGGTGCCGTCAGGCCGCGTCGGCGAGTTCGAAGGCGCGGTGCAGCGCCTTGACGGCGGTGGGCACGTCCTTCTCGTCGATCAGGCAGGTGATGCGGATCTCGCTCGTCGTGATCAGCTCGATGTTGATCTTCGCTTCGAACAGCGTGCGGAACATGCGCCCGGCGTAGCCCGGCCCGGACGTCATGCCGGCGCCGATGATGCTCACCTTCGCCAGGCGCGTGTCGGCCATCACCTCTCCCGCCTCGATCTCCTCGGCGATCGGCTTCATGATCGCCATCGCCTCGTCCAGCTGCGATCGGGAGACCGTGAACGTGAGGTCTGTCAGGCGTTCGACGCTGGCGTTCTGGACGATCGTGTCGACGCTGATGCCGCCTTCGCCCAGCGGCTCGAAGATGTGCGCCGCGATGCCGGGGCGGTCGGGCACACCGCGCACTGTGATCCGCGCGACGTCCTCGTCGTGGGCGATGCCCATCACCTTGTTCGCCTTCTCCATCGCTACGCCTCCGTGAATCAGTGTACCGGGCTCGTCGTTGAAACTCGACGACACGTAGACCGGCACGCGGTAGACCGCTGCCAGCTCGATCGCGCGGTTGTGCATCACGCGCGCACCCCACGTAGACCGCTCCAGCATCTCCTCGTACCCCAC
>JADFTG010000190.1 GCA_022560365.1 Chloroflexota bacterium
ACCTCCGAAAGCTTGCTCGCCTCCGGACAGATGCGGGGGTCGGCGGTGTAGACGCCGTCGACGTCGGTATATATCTCGCAGCGTTCGGCCTTGAGCGCCGCCGCCAGCGCCACCGCCGTCGTGTCTGAGCCGCCCCGGCCCAGCGTGGCGATCTCCATCTCCTCGGTCAGGCCCTGGAACCCCGCTACTATCACCACCGCGCCGGCGTCCAGCTCGCGGACCACGCGTGCCGGGTCCAGCTTGAGGATGCGCGCGCGGCCGTACACCTGGTCCGTGCCGATGCCGGCCTGCGCTCCGGAGAGCGCCAGCGCCGGCTGCCCGGAGTGCTTGAGCGCCATCGCCAGCAACGTCGACGTGACGATCTCGCCGGTTGACAGCAGGAGGTCCATCTCCCGCGCCTCGGGCTCGTCGGTCATCTCGGCCGCCAGCGCGATCAGCTCGTCGGTCGTCTGGCCCATCGCCGAGACGACGACGACGAGGCGGTCGCCGTCCTTGACGCGCGCGATGATGCGGCCGGCGACGGCCTTGATCCGCTCGGCGCTAGCGACGGACGTGCCGCCGTACTTCTGAACGATCAGCGGCACGGTCGTGCCTCCCCTGTTTTCGAGGGCCAGGCTTCAGCCTGGCGAGCGGTCAGCTTGAAAGCTGACCCTCGGAGTGCGCCGCAGGTGGAGTGTCTCATCAGGCCACGACCTGGGCGCCCTTCTCGGAGGGCCGCGTGATGATCGTCTGGCCTGGTGAGTTGTTCGCCTTGCCGGCCTCGCTCATCGCTGCCCCGATCGCTTCGGCGTTCGCCGTGGCCAGCGCGCAGACCGTCGAGCCGCTGCCCGAGAGGTAGGCGCAGTGGGCGCCGGCCTGGCGAGCAGCCTCGAAGATCGGAACCATCGCCGGCATCAGCTCCGCGCGTTGTCGCTGGTGTAGCCGGTCCTGCGTCGCGGCGTCGAGCAGGTCGAGCCGCCCGCTCGCCAGCGCCGCGACGAGCAGCGAGGCACGGCCGATGTTGAACACGGCGTCCGCGCGTGAGAGCGAGTCCGGGACGACGCGGCGGGCGTCCTTGGTCGCCACGCGCATCTCGGGGACGAAGAGCACGGCCTGCAGCCCGTCCGGCAGCGGCGCCGAAGTGTGGAAGACGCGCTTTCCGTCCACCGCTGAGACCTGGAAGCCGCCGAAAAGGGCCGGCGCCGCGTTGTCCGCGTGGCCCTCCAGCTCCGTCGCCAACGACAGCAGCTCCTCGCGGTCGAGCTTTTCCTCAGACAGCTCGTTAGCGGCGACGAGGCCGCCGACGCGGGCTACCGCGCTGGCGCCGAGGCCGCGCGCGATCGGCAGCGTTCCCTCGTACAAGGCTTGCCACTGGTAAGCATCGATGTGGGTGCGCTCGAAGACACGGCGCGCGCCGATCAGCGCCATCGCTGCCATGGGCTCATCCGCCGTCGGCTCGCTGGAGCGACGGATGGTGATCGACCCCCACAGGTCGAGCGCCAGGCCGAGGCAATCGAAGCCGGGGCCCAGGTTGGCACTCGTGGCGGGGACTCGAACGGAAACGGCGTCAGACATGGCGCGGCCATCGTATCGCCGAGCCGCGTGCCGGTCTAGCGAGGCGTCAGGGCGCGAGCGCCGGGCGGGACGTGACGCCCCACGCGTAGAGGTAGAGCGCGTAGTTCTCGAGCACCAGTTCGACGTAGGCGCGCGTCTCTGCGAACGTGATCGTCTCCACGAAGACGTCATTGTCTCCGCCGGCGGCCGCCAGCCACGATGCGGCGTTGAACGGGCCGCCGTTGTAGGCGGCGACGGCCGCGCGCACGTTGCCCCCGAGCTCGTCGAGCTGCGTGCCGACGTAATACGCACCGAAGCGGATCGAGACGTTCGGCCGGAAGAGGTCGAGGTACGTGAAGTCGTCCTCTTCGAGCGCCTCGGCGATCCCGTCGGCGGTCGGCGGGATGACCTGCGTCAGCCCCAGCGCCTCGGCAGGCGAGACGGCGCGCGGGAAGTAGAGGCTCTCCTGGCGCATCATCGAGAGCATCAAGTACGGATCGAAGCCGTAGGTCTTTGCTTCCGCCTGCACCAGCTCCCAGTACTCGCGCGGGTAGACGAGCCTGAGGAGCGCCGGCGGCGGGTCGGCGTAGCGTAGGGCGAGCCGCTGCGCTGCCAGCGTCGAGATCCACGGTAGGCCGAGCGCGCTCGTCTCCTGGGCGAAACGGTAGAGGAGCCACGAATCGCCGGTGACGGCCTCCAGCATCTCCCTGAACTCGTCATCCGCGCGGTCCGAGAGGCCGGTTTCGTGAAGCTCGACGGCGCGTTGCCACGGATCGCCGGCGAAGAACTCGTTGCGAGTTGCCGTGTCTTCCGGGCCGACGTGGCCTCTCAGCCACGCCCCGACGTTGGCCGCGTTGCCTGGTGGGTCGCCGTTCAGGCAGCAGAACGTGGGATCAGCCCTGCCGGAGGCGACCAGTCCGTAGTAGCCGAGCGGATCGGCGGCGGCAGCGGCAGCGAACTCATCCCGCGCCCGGTCGCTGTCGAAGCCCTGGTGCGCGAGGCCGAGCCAGTAGTGCGCCCGCGCCCGGTCGCCGGCGTTGGCCGCGACCTGCGAGAAGCGCGTCCAATGCGTGATCGCTTCGCTGACGCGGCCGAGGTTGTAGGCGAGGAGGCCGGCCCGGAACGTGCCCTCGCCGGCGAGCTCAGCGCCCGGGACGTCGCCAACTTCGGCGAACCCGGCGATCGCTCCGTCGAGGTCGCCTTGGAGCTCGAGCACGGTGGCGCGGTCCCACATCGACTGACCGCGCAGCGGGTCGTCGAGGCCGGGCGAAAGGAGCGCGATCGCGGCGTCGTAGTGCGTGAGGGCGTCGTTGTAGAGGGAGAAGCGCTCGGAGAGGATGCCGAGGTAGTAGTGGGCCTCGGCGGCTGCCACCGTGCCCGTCGCCGGGCTGCTGAGGATGTCTTCGAACGCGGCGAGCGCCTGGTCGTTGATCCGCTGGGCGAAGTAGACGAAGGCGCGGTCGAACGTCGTGACGAGCGGGTCGGCCGCCGCCTGCGCCGTGTTGAGCGCCTCGAGCGCGCGTGCGGAGCTCGGATAGCGCCGGATCAGCGTCCGGTACATCAGCCGCGCCTCGGCGTCTTCGCCGCGGCTGGCCTCGAGGTTGCCGCGGCGCCAGAGCGCTTCGGCCGCCGTCGCATCAGGCCGCGATGGGTTGGTCAGTCCGCGCAGCACGGTCGAAGCGCTATCGTAGTCCCCTTCGGCCTCGTACAGGGCCGCCAGCGTGAAGTAGGCGTCGGCCTCGGCGCCAGCCGGCAGTCCGCCCGCGATCGCCTGGACGATGTGCTCCAGTGCTGCCTCGGCGTCGCCGTTCGCGGATTCGATGTCCGCCAGGCCGAGGAGCGCGTACGGCGCGGCCCGCCCGTCCGTCTTCAGGTAGGCTTCGAACGCCTCGCGCGCTTCGTCGAGGTCGCCCTGCGCGAACTCAACGCTGCCGAGCAGCAGCAGGGCCCGCCGGTCGGTCTCGGCGTCCGGTGACATTT
>JADFTG010000191.1 GCA_022560365.1 Chloroflexota bacterium
ACACACATACAAGTCCGAGCCTTCCGAACGACCCATTCTTCAGTTTCCAGTGGCATTTGGACGCCATCCAAGTCGAGCAAGCGTGGGATCTCAGCACCGGAGTGGGTGCAACAGTCGCAGTTCTCGACACCGGCGTTGCCTACGCGAATCTGGTTAGCACCGTCACCGGCGAGCTCGTGTTCGCGCAGGCACCAGACCTAGCGGGAGTTTCGTTCGTTGCGCCGTATGACGCATATTGGAACGACCTCATTCCCCAGGATGACGACGGTCACGGTACTCACGTCACTGGCACAATCGCCCAACGGACGAACAACTCAATGGGAGTAGCCGGGGTTGCTCACGATTCGGCCATCATGCCGGTCAAGGTCTGCGGGGCGTTGGGGTGTCCCTCCTCCGCGATAGCGAACGGGATTACCTGGGCCGTCAACAACGGCGCGGACGTCATCAATATGAGTCTTGGTGGACCGAGCGTGTCCCAAGTCGAGCGGGATGCTGTCGCCTACGCGGAATCGAACGACGTTGTCGTCGTTGCGGCCGCTGGCAACGGAGGCGAGGACGGAGTCGGCGACGCTGCCATCGAGTATCCCGGCGCGCTACCCACCGTGATTTCGGTCGGAGCTGTCCGATTCGACCAAACGAGATCGAGCTACTCGAACTACGGCTCTGCGGAAGGCGGAACCAGTCACTTGCACCTCGTCGGCCCGGGCGGAGATATGTCTGTTGACCAGAATGGCGATACATACGGAGACGGAGTACTTCAGAATACGTATTTGCACATGTGCTCTTCGGAACCTGTTGATTTCACGATCCACGCGTACTGCTTCTTACAAGGTACCTCGATGGCCAGTCCTCACGTGGCTGGCGTAGCTGGGTTGCTTAGGTCCGAGTATCCGTCGATAACAGCGGCTCAGATCAGAGAGGTTCTTCGATGCAGCTCCTTGGATCTTGGAGCCAGTGGCTACGACTCAGAGTACGGTGCCGGTTTGGTGCAAGCATTCGAAGCCCTGAATGACACAGACAACAACGGAGTGCCGGACTGTCTCGATACGCCGACGCCTACTCCATCTCCCTCGCCTTCCGACGCTGACGGAGACGGGGTACCAGACAGCACCGACAACTGTCCGAACTGGTACAACCCTTTGCAGCACTTGCCGCCGTGGCCCATCGCCACCGACGACCCCGACTGCGATGGATTTTCGACGACTACGGAACTCGGGATTGGAACCGACCCGCTGATTCAGTGTCCGCTGGCGCTTGGCAACCCGGACGCGTGGCCGCCCGATCTCGCGTCACCGCGTAACGGGGTAATAAACATCCTCGATGTCAGTCTGCTGAGGCCGGTATTCCGATCTTCTGCCGGTGACGGAATTTACGACGTTCGCATGGACATATCAGGCCCAGATGGCGAGATCAACATCCTCGACGTGAGTGCTTTCAAGCCCTTCTTCTTTAAGAGCTGCACACCGTAGGGTGCGCCGAGGCTGATGGACGCAGCGACGATCCGCGCGCAGGTGGAAGACGACCGCGCCGAGTGGGCGCGCCTGCGGGCGAGGCTCGACGCGCACCCGGACGGCCCGCTGCACGACCCGGAGGCGCCGGACTGGACGAGCCGGGACGTCTACACGCACCTGGCGCAGATGATGCAGTGGACGGCGAAGGAGATCTAGCGCGTGGCCAGCGGCAAGCCCAAGCGCACATACGAAGCGTCGGTCTCAGAGGACGAGTGGAACGCCCGGCTGCGCGAGCGCTACCAGCACATGAGCCTGGAAGAGGCCCGGAAGTGGGCGAACGAGGCGTTTGAGTACCGCGAACGCGCGATCGAGTCCATCCCGCTGGAGCATGGGGACGACGAGCTAATCGAAGTCGCGAGCCACGACGGCGCCGATCACTTCCGCGGCCACCTCAGCTACCTCGTCGTGGACTGACCGGTCGCACTTACGCGATCGCGCCCGAGATGTCAGCCAGGTGGACCATCACGTGAGCGCGGATGTCCTCGTCGAGGATCAGCGCGCCCAGCTCGCCTTCCGTCTGCCACGGCGTCCGGATCTGCTTCGCGAGGAGCTCGTCCGGGGTCGCCTGAACGACGTTGATCGCCTGCTCGTAGGTGCTGTTGATCTCCTTGACGATCTCCGAGACTGGCTTCTCCATCCGCATCGCTACCTGGCTATCCATATAGTCGTCCATGTTCCCGCTGCCGCCCGGCATCTTCGCCGGCTCGGGCGAATTGGCCGCGGCGATGAGGAACGCCGGCACGTTCGCCGATAGTGCGACGTGGCAGAGGATCTGCCTGGCGTTCCAGCCGTTTTCGTACACGCCCTTGTCCCAGGCGTCTTCCGGCATCGCCGAGGCGATGCGTGCCGCTTCGGCCTGCACCTGCCGGATGCCCTCGATGATGCCGTCCTTCGATGCCATGCCTGTCTCCCTCTACCAGCCGCGCTTGGCCAGGCGCTCTTCTTCGCTCATGCTGCCGACGGCGATGCCCGACATCGGGTCGCCAATCCCCTTCGAGACTTCGGCGATGACGGACGGATCGTTGTAGTGGGTCACCGCCTGCACGATCGCGTGCGCGCGCGGCGCCGGGTCGGCTGACTTGAAGATGCCGGAGCCAACGAAGACGCCGTCCGCGCCAAGCTGCATCATGAGCGCGGCGTCAGCCGGCGTCGCCAGGCCTCCGGCCGCGAAGTTGACGACGGGCAGGCGTCCCAGCTCCTTCGTCTCCTTCAGCAGGTCGTACGGGGCGCCCAGGTTCTTCGCCTCCGTCATCAGCTCGTCGCCGGGCAGGTTCTGCAGGCGGCGGATGCCGTCCCAGACGGCGCGCATGTGACGCACGGCCTCGACGACGTCGCCCGTGCCGGCCTCGCCCTTCGTGCGGATCATCGCCGCGCCCTCGCCGATGCGCCGCAGCGCCTCGCCCAGGTCACGGCAGCCGCAGACGAAGGGGACCTTGAAGTCGTGCTTCCACACGTGGTACTGCTCGTCCGCCGGGGTCAGCACCTCGGACTCGTCGACGTAGTCGACGCCGACGGCCTCGAGGACCTGCGCCTCGATCGTGTGGCCGATGCGGCACTTGGCCATGACGGGGATGCTGACCGTGGCGATGATCTCTTCGATCAGGCCGGGGTCGGACATGCGCGCGACGCCGCCGTCGGCCCGGATGTCGGCGGGGACGCGCTCGAGCGCCATGACGGCGACGGCGCCGGCGTCCTCGGCGGCCGGATGGCCAAGAAGAATGTCCTGAGCGCGATCTATGTTCTTCGCTCGGTGGTCATCGCGGTCTTCATCCTGTCGCCGGTCAGCGACGTCTCGATCCTGATCTTCGCCGGTTTCATGGGGGTGCTGTGGCTGTCGACGGTGCCCCTGACCAGCGGCCTGGTGGCGGATATGTTCGGGGTGCGTTACATGGCGACCCTGTTCGGCATCGTCTTCCTGAGCCACCAGCTCGGCGGCTTCCTGGGCGCCTGGCTGGGCGGCTATGTGTTCGATATGACCGGCTCCTACGACGCGGTCTGGT
>JADFTG010000192.1 GCA_022560365.1 Chloroflexota bacterium
GTCCGGGACGAGGCCGCCGGGTCTGTCGTCATCACTTCCAGCCACAACCCGGCGCAGTATTCCGGCTTCAAGGTGCGCACGGAGTACGCCAGCGCCGCACCGCCCGAGGTGCTGTCGCAGATCGAAGCGCGCATCGGCGAAAGCTACGGCAAGGACGTGCCTCGCCTGCCGCTCGACGTCGCGCTCTCCCGCGGGCTCGTCCAGAAGTTCGACCCGAAGCCGGCCTACATCGAGCACCTGGGCCGCCTGCTCGACCTGGAGGCGATCCGCGACGCCGGCCTCTGTGTCGTCGTCGACCCGATGCACGGTGCGGGCGCTGGCTACCTCTCGCAACTGATCGGCGGCGGCAAGACACAGGTGCGCGAGATCCGCAGCGAGCACAACCCGGCGTTCCCGGGCATGCACAACCCGGAGCCGATACCGCGCAACCTTGAGATCACCGCTGCGGCCGTCAAGGACTACGACGCGCAGGTCGCGCTCGTCACCGACGGCGACGCCGACCGCATCGGCATCCTCGACGCCAACGGCAACTTCGTGAACCAGCTCCAGACCTTTGCGCTCCTGGCGTACTACCTGCTGGAGGTCCGCGGAGAGCGCGGGCCGCTGGTCAAGTCGATCACGACGACCAGCATGGTCGATAGGCTGGGCGAGCTGTACGACGTGCCGGTGCACGAGACGCCAGTCGGCTTCAAGTTCCTCGGCCCCAAGATGCGTGAGACCGACGCCCTGATCGCCGGGGAGGAGTCCGGCGGTTTCGCCTTCCGCGGCCACCTGCCGGAACGCGACGGCGTGCTGTCCGGCCTCTACATTCTCGACCTGATGGCCCACAAGGGTAACGACCTGGCGGCGATCGTCGACGAGCTGTTCGGAAAGGTCGGCGCGCACTACTACGACCGCGACGACATTACGATGACGGCGGCCGAACGCGACCGCATCGCGCAGCTCTTGCCCACGCTTGAGCCGAAGGAGATCGCCGGCCTGCCCGTCAGCGGCTACGACCGGGCCGATGGCCTGCGTTTCGTGCTGCCGGACGGCGCCTGGGCGCTTATTCGGCTCTCTGGAACAGAGCCTCTCATGCGCATATACACCGAGGTGCGCGACGAAACGCTCGTGCGACCTGTACTGGACGCCGTACGCAGGCTGACGAGCGTGTGAGCGCGTCTGACGCGCTCAACGACCCTGCCGCGCTGGCCAAACTCGACCCCGGCGGCATGCTGTCCCGCCTGCGTGGGCTCCCGGACCAGTGCCGGGACGCCTGGAAGACGGCCCGCGACCTTGAACTCCCCCACTCTTACCAGGAGATCGACCGCATCGCTGTGCTGGGCATGGGCGGTTCGGCGATCGCCGGCGACATCTGGCGGGCCCTGCTCGAACGCGAGTGCGCCGTTCCCGTCTTCAACGTCCGCGCGTACGACCTGCCCCCGTACGTCAATGAACGCACGCTGGTGATCGCGTCCAGCTTCAGCGGCGAGACGGAGGAGGTGCTCTCGGCGTTCGGCCAGGCGCTGGCCATGCCGGCGCCGAAGGTCGTCATCACGACCGGCGGGCAGCTCCTGGCGACGGCGCGCGCCAACGGGGTGCCGTCGTTCACGTTCGACTACGACGGCGAGCCACGCGCCGCCTTCGGCTGGAGCCTGATGCCGCTGCTGGCCATCGCGGCGTCGCTGCGTCTGATGCAGGGCGTCGCCGCCGACGTCGACGAGGCGGTCGCCGTCCTCGATGCGCTCGTGCGAGAGATCGCCGAGGACGTCCCGACCAAGACTAACCCGGCGAAGCAGATGGCACGCGACCTGCAAGGCAGGCTGCCGGTGGTCTACGGCGCCGGCCTGCTGATCGAGGTTGCGCGACGCTGGAAGGCGCAGCTCAACGAGTCCGGCAAGTCGTGGGCGTCCTTCGAAGAGCTGCCGGAGATCCACCACAACGCGATCATCGGCTACTCCCTCCCGCGCGAGATCGCCGACCGCACGGCGGTGGTCTTCCTGGAGTCCACCGGCCTCGTGCACGAGCGAGTGCAGCTGCGCTACGGCTTCACGAAAGAGCTGCTGGCGCGCGCCGGCGTCGCCGTGCACCCGGTCGAGGCGCGCGGCGCGAGCGCGCTGGCGCAGATGCTCTCCCTCGTCCTCTTCGGTGATTACGTCAGCACCTACCTGGCGTTCCTCTACGGCGAAGACCCCACGCCGACGGCCGCGATCGACGAACTCAAGGCCTGGCTGGCCCAGCAGAAGTAAGCGCAAGGGACAGGCCGAAACCTGTCCCTTGCTTTTCTTTCCCGAATACGCCTAGCGCTTTGTGTACTGAGGAGCCTTGCGAGCGCGCTTGAGGCCGGGCTTCTTGCGCTCCTTGACGCGTGGGTCGCGTGTGAGGAGGCCGGCGCGGCGCAGCACCTGCCGATGGTTCTCGTCTACAACGAGTAGCGCGCGGGAGATGCCATGGGCGAGCGAGTCGGCCCAGCCGGTAATCCCGCCGCCTTTGATCTTGGCGTAGACGTCGAACTGGCTGGCCGTGCTGGTTACCTCCAGTGGCTGCCGGATCTTGATCTGGTAAACAGAGCGGCTGAACAGCTCCATGTACGGCTTGCCGTTGATCAGGATGTTGCCGGAGCCGGGATACAGGCGCACCCGGGCGACCGCTTCCTTGCGCCGGCCGGTGCCGTAAAAGTATTCGCCGGGCGGCGTGGCCATCTCAGTCGTGGGTTCGTCCGTCATGATTTCTTCTCCGAGGTAGCAGCCACGGCCGGCTGGCGGCGGTCGGCGCGCTTGCGCGAGATGTTGACCTGGGCTTCGTGCGGGTGATCGGGGCCACCGTAGACCTTCAGGTGACGCAGAAGGTGCTTCGCCAGCTTGTTGCGCGGCAGCATCCCGCGTACGGCAAGCTCGACGACGCGTTCCGGGCGCCGCTCCAGGAGGGTACCGAGATTCTCTTCCTTGAGGCCGCCCATATAGCCGGTGTGGCGGTAGTAGATCTTGTCCTCCAGCTTATTGCCGGTGACTTTGATCTGCGAGGCGTTGACGACGATGACGTAGTCGCCCATGTCGAGGTGGGGCGAGTAGGAGACCTTGTGCTTACCCATGAGCAAGCCAGCCACCTGCGTCGCAAGGCGGCCCAGTATCTGGCCCGAGGCGTCAATCACGGCCCAGTTCTTCTCTATGTCCTTAGCCGAAAGGCTGTAGGTCTTCATCCGTTTCATCGTCAAACAACCCGCTTTCGTAGCGAACCTTCATCAGGCAGAGGCCCCGGGCAGGGGCCGTGCGACTCGCTTCTCCCGGCGTCGCCTCGCGCACAAGACGCTCGAACGCTTCGGGAGACAGCTTGCCGCGTCCGACCTCGACAAGTGTGCCCATGATACGCCTCACCATGTGCGGGAGGAAGGCGTTAGCCTCGATGTCGAAGCAGGCGGCCTTGCCTCTTCGCACGAGCGCCGTGCCGAAGACCACTCGCTCCGTCCGCCTGCGCCTCGCCTCTGACGGCGCGGTGAAGGCGGCGAAGTCTCGGCACCCTTCCAGGT
>JADFTG010000193.1 GCA_022560365.1 Chloroflexota bacterium
CGACTTCTTGCACGGCCGTGCAGCCGGCCTCGCGCATGTGGTAGCCACTGATGCTGATCGTGTTCCAGACCGGCAGGTTATCCTTGCACCAGCTGAAAACGTCCGTGATCAGGCGCATCGAACCTTCTGGCGGGAAGATGTAGGTGCCGCGAGCGATGTACTCCTTGAGGATGTCGTTTTGCGTCGTCCCCCCGATCTTCGAGAGGTCGGCGCCCTGCTTCTTGGCCAACGCCACGTAGAACGCCAGCAGGACGGGCCCCGTGGCGTTGATCGTCATCGAGGTCGTCACCTTCTCCAGCGAGATGTCCTTCATCAGGAGTTCCATGTCCGCCAGCGAGGCGATGGCGACGCCGACCTTGCCGACTTCGCCCTCCGCCATCGGGTGATCAGAGTCGTAACCGATCTGCGTTGGCAGGTCGAAGGCGACGGAGAGGCCGGTCTGGCCCTGCGAAAGGAGGTAGCGGTAGCGCTGGTTCGACTCTTCGGCGTCGCCGAAGCCGGCGTACTGGCGCATCGTCCAGAGCCGGCCACGGTACATCGTCGGCTGGATGCCGCGCGTGTACGGGAACTCGCCCGGGAACCCGAGCTGCTTTTCGTAGTCCCAGCCGTTGAGGTCTTGCGGCGCGTAGAGCGGGTCCACCTTCTCGCCATCCGACGTCTCAAACGGGTATTCGCGCTCTGCCGCTTTGGCGGTGCTGCGCGCGTACGTGCCTTTCAGCCAGCTGTCTTTGCTGGAGCTTCCGTCGGCCTCGGTCACGTCGTTCCTCTCTTCCTCGCGGTGCGTCCGGCCCCTCGCACGAGTCTCTCGGCCCGGGTACCGGCGCAGATCACTGTATAATCCGCCGCTTCAGAGTGTCAACGAACGACTGTTCCGGCTAACGTACGGGCCGGATATACTGCCCACGTATGGCCGCCGGCGACCGAGAGCCCGACCGCAACGACGAGGTCTCGTTTGTGGCACCCAGCAGAAAGGCCGGTGGGCGCCATGTCCGCGAGTGGTTCCTACTCGCCGGGGCCGTCATCGTCGCCCTGCCAGCACCCGTCCTCCGCCTGGCCGACGTCACCGGCATCTTCCATCTGGACGTCCCAGTCTACGTCGAGGCGATCATCTTCGGCGTCGCCATTTTCTCCGCCGCCACACTGCTGACGTGGGCGGCAGAGGTCGCCGAGACCGAGGTGTCAGCCGGGCTCGCGCTGGTCGTGCTGGCGCTGATCGCCGTGCTCCCGGAGTACGCCGTGGACCTCGTCTTCGCGATCCGCGCGCCCCATGTCCTGGAGTGCAAAGACATCGTGGAACTCCTCCCCCCGGGCTGTGAGGACCCGCACCCGAGGAACCTGGCGATCGCCAACATGACGGGCGGCAACCGGCTTCTCGTCGGCCTCGCCTGGCCCGCCATCTTCCTCATCTTCTACATGCGCACGAAGATATCATCCATGCCCGTGCAGAAGAGCAACTCGCTCGGCATCCTCTTCCTCGGCCTCGCCACCCTCTACAGCTTCTCCATCCCGCTCCGCGGCCATCTTAGCCTCATCGACACGGCTATCATGTTCGGCCTCTTCGGCGCTTACCTCTTCGTCGCCTCGCGGTCGCCGCCCAGCCACGAACGCGAATTCGTGGGCCCGGCGGCGGTGATCGGCGCAATGAGCCGCACGAAGCGGCGCGCGGCCGTGCTCGCCATCTTCGCCTTCGCCGCGGCCGTAATCTTCGCCGCCGCCGAGCCTTTCGCCGACGGTCTCGTCAACACCGGCAAGAGCGTCGGCGTCGACGAGTTCATCCTCGTGCAATGGGTGGCGCCTCTGGCCTCGGAGTCGCCCGAGTTCATCCTCGCAGGCATGCTGGCTTTGCGGGGCCGTCACGACGCCGGGATGACGATCCTGATCTCGTCGAAGATCAACCAGTGGACGCTGCTCATCGGCAGCCTGCCGCTGGCCTTCAGCATCTCCGGCGGAACCCTCAGCCCCCTGGAATTCGACGCGCGTCAGTCGGAGGAACTCTTTCTCACCGCCGCACAATCGATGTTCGCGGTGGCGATCCTGATAAGCCTCAGCCTGGGCCGCTGGGAGGCGATTCTGCTGGCCGGGCTCTTCGCAACGCAGTTCGTGTTCACGGAGGGCACGATCCGTGTCGCGTTCGGCGTCGTCTATCTGATGCTGGCGCTTGCGGTCCTGGTACGCGACATCCCACACTTCCGGCCGTTCTTGAGCGCGGCGAAGGATACGTGGACCGATCCCGGCGGCAGCGGCTTGAGCGGAGTGCCGGAGGACGTGGCCGATCCGTAGGCAGACCTATGCCGGTGTACCGAGAGCCGGACAAGATCTGGTGGGCGATGCTGGACTCGAACCAGCGACCTTCTCGGTGTAAGCGAGCACGCCGCCATAATGCCCAGTGCCGCCGCGTCCCACGGAGAGGCGTTTTGTACCTAGAATCAGCCTTGCCGGCGGCTCCTGATGCCGGGGCGTACCGACTCGTGCCAACGGGTTGGGTTGCAAACGGGTTGCAAATGCTAACCTTGTCAACTAACTCCCTCTACGGCGAACTCGGTAGCTGTGACGCAAATGCAGGGATCCGCGCCGCGTACATGCCCGCTGGCGACGGACGGATCATACGTCAGCGAAGCCACGCTACCAGGCCTTCAGCGTCCAACTAAGCCCTTGTAGGCTCATCCAGTTCAAGAGCGCGCGGCCACTATCCGTAATGCGATAGCGCGCGTCGATCGTCAGCAGTTGATAGTTACTCAGAAACCCGATATATGAGGCGAAAGGATACTGGTACTCGGGCTTCACCTTCTGAGCCTGCTCCAGGTGCCTCTTATGGAACAGCTCGACCTGTGGGTGCTCGAGTCCATCAGCGCCGGCGTTCAGGAGAGCCGTAAGCAAGGCGAGTTGGGTTCCATATGCCAGCCTGTAGGCGTTTTCGAATTGCCAATAGAGATAGTAGTACGCCGCCGACTGCTGCTGCCGTTCAACCTCCGCTTCTGCTTCGCTAATGGCAGCCGTCAGCGCCTCTGTGGTGGCACCTTCGGGGAACTCCGCCGCCTGCTGCTGAGCCACGTCAATGCCGGTTCCTCCGGGACCCGATACGCGAGTTATCTTCCCAATCACGTCGGCGATCTGATGCCGAATCAGACCCATTGGGTTCGCCGGCGTTCCTGACCGTTCGTCCTAGATACGGAACAGTCGCTAGCGTTCGCAATCGTTCGGCGTCGTTCGGCGGCGTTGCTGTCAAAACTGCTGTCAGACTATCGTAGAATCGCTGCGCCATGGAACCGCGCATCCAGTACGCCAAAAGCGGTGATCTCAACATCGACTGCCAGGTGGTAGGGAATGGGCCGCTTGATCTTGTATGGGTATCGGGCAACGTCACCTTGCATCGCGTCGCGCCGGACATTTCGGCCCAATTTAGATACGAATATTGGCAGGGGCGGCAGGATTCGAACCCGCGACCTACGGTTTTGGAGACCGTGCCAAGGCGTCCGTGGCCGGTCGTCATGGGCCGTTTCAGAT